>DATNHU010000329.1:0-7363 GCA_035604795.1 Candidatus Limnocylindrales bacterium | reverse complement strand
CGAGCCGACCACCGGCCTTCATTTCGATGACGTGCGCAAACTCCTCGACGTCTTGCGCCGCCTGGCCGAACTCGGCAACACGGTCCTGGTGATCGAGCACCACCTTGACGTCATCAAGCAGGCCGACTGGATCATCGATCTCGGACCGGAAGGCGGCGACGGCGGCGGCCGCATTGTGGCCCAGGGCACACCAGAGCAGGTCGCGCGCAACAAAAAATCCTACACCGGCCAGGTCCTGGCGCGCCTCCTGCCGACAAACGGAAAGAAATGACCATCGCTCATTTCATTCAGGCAGAAAAGTACGATTGTCATCCTGAGGGCATCCGATCAGGATGCCCGAAGGATCTGTGTGCCAATTCCACTGTGAATTTGTACGGCTGGTATGGCGGCAGAGAAATGGATTGTTATGTCTCATCGAAGAATTGACAGAACCCGCGCAACATCGTCAAACTGCCAGTTCACGAAACTTTGCATGTCATGATTGACGACGACCAGGACCCACAACATTCGGCCGGAAATGAGCAACAAGGCGCAACTCCATTCGCGGACCCCACTCCCGCGCCCGATGCTTCTCCGCCTGATGTCCGTGGCGAAGTCTTCCCGCCATCTTTCAGCGTGCCCTCGCCAGTGCAGCCCGCATCATTCGCATCCCCATGGCCCGCACCCGCAATCCCCTTCGACCTGAATGTCCCCTGGAGCTGGAGCGACTTATTGGTTTTCCTCCTATTCTATTTCGCTTGCACAACTATCTTTTCGCTGGTGATCGTCTTCGCTACGGCGGGTGCGATGCACATCGGGATAAAGACGATGATCGACGGTCACGGTGTGTTGTTCATCAGCTTGTCCATAGTCGCCCAGGCTTTGGCTTCGCTTTCCTCGATATTCTATTTGCGGATGTTGGTGTATGCCCGAACCCCGGGAAGCGCGCCCCAACCGGGCGAAGGACCCTGGCAAGTCCTGGGCTGGCGCAGACTTGGAGAAAAACCTTCCCGGGCCGCCACGGTTTTCAAGTATGTTGCCGCCGGCATCGGCTTGGCCTACGCCGTTTCGTTCGTTTCTGAATTTGTAGGCCAGCGCCGCAAGGTCCCGTTCGAGGATTTATTTCAATCCCGCCAGACAATCCTGATGCTCATGGCCTTCGGCATTTTGTTGGCGCCGGTAGTTGAAGAAATGATGTTCCGCGGCTTTCTTTATCCCGTGGTGGCGCGCCGCTTCGGCGTCGCGGCGGGAATCCTGACCACTGGAATCCTGTTCGGCGCATTCCATGCCATGCAGCTGTGGGGAGCCTGGGAACAAATCGCGCTCCTCGCGGTTGTCGGTATTGTCCTGACCTGGGTTCGCGCGCGCAGCCACACGATTCTTGCCAGTTACATCATCCACGTTGCTTATAATTCCACTCTGTTCGTGGGTGTATTGTTGGCCACCAACGGCTTGAGAAAATTTCCGGCGGGGAATTGAGAGCAGTTTAGAAATCGGCGAACCATGCGCAACGTATCCCAACCCATCCAGTGGACCGACGCGGGCGTAGTCATACTCGACCAGCGCCGCTTGCCCACCGAAGTTATTTATTACACCTATACAGATTACCGAGAAGTTGCCAACGCAATCCAATCCATGATCATCCGCGGCGCGCCCGCCATCGGGGTCGCCGCCGCGATGGGAGTCGCCGTCGGCGTGCTGCACTCAAAAGCCAAATCCGCCAGCGAAGTGCGCGCGGAATTCCCGATAATTTGTGACACGCTGGCCCGCACGCGTCCTACCGCCGTGGATCTGTTCTGGGCCATCGAGCGCATGAAGCGCAAATTCGCCGAAATCTCCGCGAAAGGGACTCTCGAATCGGTCAAAAAATCTCTCGTCGCGGAAGCCCAAAGTATCCATCTCGAAAAGACCGCCATTGACGAAGCCATGGGCCGCTTCGGGGCCGTGCTCATGCCCCCCGACGGCCTGGTAATGACCCAGTGCAATGCTGGGGCACTTGCTACCGCGGGAATCGGTACAGCCCTGGGGGTAATCCGCGTGGCCATTGAGCAGGGCCACAAACTCCACGTGCTCGTCCCCGAAACGCGTCCTTATCTACAGGGCGCGCGCCTGACCGCGTGGGAATTGCACGAGGCTGGAATCCCGCTGACGCTCATTACTGACAATATGGTCGGCCATTTCCTGAAGAAGGGCGGCGTGGGAGCAATTGTCGTGGGGGCCGACCGCATCGCCGCCAATGGCGACACGGCCAACAAAATCGGCACCTACCAAATCGCGGTTCTGGCACGCGAACATAACGTACCGTTTTACGTGGCCGCGCCTATTTCAACTTTTGATTTGACGATTCCTTCAGGCGAGCAAATCCCCATTGAAGAACGTTCTTCGGAAGAAGTCACTTCCATCGCCGGCGTCCGCATCGCCCCGCCGGTCACCGCCGCGCATCCGGCCTTCGATGTGACCCCCGCGCGCTACATTGCAGGCATTATTACCGAGCGCGGCGTCGCCCGCGCGCCCTACACCGAATCCTTGCGAAAACTGGCGGCGTCCGCTGCCGCACCTGCCTCCGCCCAATAGCTCAAAATTCTGCGTGCTGCCTCTGTGGTAAATCTATTGCTTTCTTTAGCGCTCTTTTTGTTCTTCCGGGTGGTCCGGCTTATCCGTCTGCGCCGGCCCAACCTTGATCTTCACGCCAAAGTACTTGTAGTTCGAGTATTTCACTGTCATCACCAGCCGCACGTCTCCCTGCTTGAAATGCAGCACGTCGTCCGCATGAGTGTAAGTTGGAAACCAGAAATCCGCCGCGATGTTCTCGCGATAGGTGGTGAAGTGCGGGAACAGCTGCCCATCGCCGTTCTTCTTCATCTTGATTCCGTGGATGGCTTCCCCATACGTTTTCACAATGTTGTATCCCTGGTCTTCCACCCAGATGCGCCCTTTAAAATATGCTTTCCCTTTTTCCACTTGTTTCGGCGACACCTCGAACACATACGCGGTCAGCTCGTCCACAGGCTCATGGGTGACGTATTTGATGTCGTACTTCGGCAATTGGTCCGGTGTGAGCACAAACGGCTGGATGTTCTTGATGTCCTGCATATCTTCCGGCGATAACATGAGGAATTGAAGCGTATTTCCCGGAGCATTGGTGACATTCTCGAATCGCTTGCCTTCCGGCGTGAATGTGATGTCCCTCGTTTCTCGAAACTCTCCGCCCTCTTCGCCTGCAGGCCCGTAGTCCCTTACATCAACCATTTGGGTATAAGTGTAATTTCCGCGCGCTTCCTTAAACGCCGCCTCGCGCGTCGCAAATTTCTGAATGGCTTCTTCCAGAGGAATGGGAAGCGGACCTAGTGCATGCGACGCGGCCGGTCCGGCTTTCGCCGGACTGGTGGCGTTTGTCAATGTCGGTGTGGGCTTGGGTGGCGGTGTCGCTGCGCTGGCTGGGGGCGGAGGCTTCAGCGGCCCAACCTGCTGCGCGCTGGAATATGTCGCCAACGAAAATATCAGCCCAACGCAAGCCATCAGACCTAGAATTGCCGAACCAGCGTATTTACGCTCAACAAAAGAACTTATTCCCTTTGTGACTATCATTCCCGTCCTCGGCCTGGACTACCCCTCATCGATTATCCCACAAATTAAGAACCCCGCGCGGCGCTCAAGGTTGTACTGCTCCAAGGCTCCGTCCCGTGGTCATAGAACCATGGATTTCCATTCGTCATCGGAGGTTCATGCGCTCTTCAATTGTCCGGCAGGATGGGCTGTCCATTACTCAATGAGTTTCGGCGACTCAATGAGTTTCAGCGCGGCTTCACGCACTATCTCGAAAGCTGATTTCTCCTTTCGCGATTCATCATCCGACGCGGTGTTGAACGCGGCCACTACCGCGTTCCCGTTCGCCGGATTGAAATACATGAACGCCAGGAAACCAGCCTGGCTGCCGGTATGACCGATGAATGTGGTCTGGCCACGGCGCAAAATAAAGAACGATAGGCCGATCGATTCCGATTCGTCCCCGGTGGTCTGCGCGCCGGGGCTGGTGGGAAGCAGCGGCTTCCACATCTCTTCAAAGCTGGATCGTTTGAGCACGGTGTCGTAGATCTGCTGGGTAGCGGGATCGCCATGGGTGGCGTTGGTTAGGAATGCAAGATAGATTGCGAGATCGCTCAGCGGAGCGTTCCACCCGCCGTTCGGAATTGTGATTCCGGGATCAAAATCCGCACCGTTGTCTTGCGGAACGTTCTGGCCGGCTGAATCGTTTTTTCCGGCGGAATCGTGGTCCCCTTTGGATGCGTGCACGGTGTAGTTGTGCGATCGGTCCGCGGCCAAGTAATAAGGGGTGACCCCAAAATAGCTGTGCGTCAGACCCAAGGGCGCAAAAATGTTCTTCTGCACGTACGTCTCCCAGGGATCGCCGGTGAGTTGTTCGATGATTCGCGCGAGATAAATAAACGCCGGGTTGGAGTAACTGTAGCGCGAGCCGGGCTGAAACAAGATTTCCTGGTACGGCATCATGGCCACCAGTTGAGCCCAGGTCGTCGGCTCAAACGGTTCCCAAGGCTTGCCTTCCTTATAGGGCCACGTGGGATTCTGGAAACCGGCGGAATGGGAAAGCAGCATGCGAATGGTGATGTTGTCCATCGAGCCAAATGGATTGTGGACCATCCGCAGTTCTGGAATGTACTGCGTCACATGATCGTCGAGCGTGAGCCGGCCGCGATCGCGCAGCTGCATGATGGAGATTGCGGTAAGTGTCTTGGTGATCGAGCCGTAATGATAGAGCGTCCGTTCCGTTACCGGCTTGTTGGGGGCCCGGTCGGCGAAACCATGCTCGTGATGTTCGATTACGTGCCCGTCCTTTATCACCAGCACGCTGGAACCAACAATCTTGTCGCGGTCCACAGCGGCATCGAATTGTTGCGTGAACGTGACCCAGTTCGCATGCTGTGGAGATCGCTCTTGCGGCGCTGAGCGGAGAGCCGAGGCCAGCATCGCCGCTACGATCACGGCACAAATTCGTTTTGCGAATCGAGATTGATTGAGTTTGAGCATTTTTTATTGGCCGTCTTCGCGCGCGGCATAGGGAGTTCCGCTGCGGCGCCCCAAGGCCGACATGATACGCCTGATACGCCGCAATTCGGTGATCAGCAACGATGCGGCCCGGCTTCCGCGCGTCCAAGCTGGTGATCGCTGATTCTGAACTAGATCTGGTACCGCGCCGGCTAACTTTACGATTGGCAAAGTTTGCCAAGCTTGATACAATTTTCAGTAACCGGCCTCAAGCGATGAATTAAAGGAGAGCCGCCATGCCAACCCGAAACGTCAACTTAACTACGGAACTGGATCGATTCGTCGCAAAAAAGGTCAAGACGGGGCGTTACGAAAACGCCAGTGAAGTTGTCCGCGCTGGTTTGCGCCAATTGGAGCGCGAGGAACAACAGTATGAAGCGAAACTGGCCGCGCTGCGTGCGGCCATTGATGAAGGCGACGCCAGCGGCGCCGCAGAGGGCGACGTTTTTCGCCGGGTTCGTAAAACCCTGAAGCTTCTAGTGTCACGGCGCTGAACGTGGCTACAGTCCGTTTTTCCCGCCGTGCAGAGGCCGACTTGCTGGGCATCGGCGATTACACCCTTCGCACGTGGGGCAAAGCCCAGGCCGCTCTGTACCTCAACGAAATCGAGACTTGTTGCCGCATGTTGGCTGATAATCCCGCGCTTGGGCGGCGGAGCGACGAGGTTCGCTCTGGTTTGCGCCGACTTGAGTGCGGCAAACATGTCGTGTTTTATCGCAAAGTTCCTGGCGGCATCCTGGTTTCCCGTATCCTACATCAAAGCATGCTGCCTGAGCTGCACTCAATCGAAGATCGGGTCGACGTACCTTGATCTGCGCCATAGCCGATCTCGAAATCTCCGCCTGGGCTCAATGGGCGGGTCACAGACCCGCCGCTACGAATTGGCCCGCGATTTATGTAGGGGTGGGTCTGCGACGCACCCGAAACTGATCCCCCCCCTCCCCTATGTTTTTCGTATGTATTGCTAATACAGGGGTTAGAGGCGCGATCGTCGTATGTATGGCTAATGCAGGACTTAAAGTCGAATGTTTTCATACAGATTCGCGGCCTCTCGTAAGTGCGGATTCTAAAGGAGTTGTGTGTTATCTAGTTGGTTATCGTGCGCGCTGATTCTAAGGGGGTTGCGGAACACCTCGTATCTGCGGCATCTGATGGACTTAGAGTCTTTCCTTTTGATATTGATCCGGAATTGCAGTATTTCCTAGCAATTCGAATGGTTTCGGTCATCCTGAGGACTGCCGTGCTCGGCCTGGCGGGAAACGCCCGTCGAAGTCTGGTATGGATATTACCAACGAGTTATAGAGGTCGTCAAGAAGAAAATGCAGAAAATAGAAAATATCTTGGAGGAGGGGAATTTCGGTTCGGGATTTGATTCGAATGCGATTTGACTCCCCCATCCTCTGTGCGCACGCAAAGGATGGGGCCCTCGGCTGTGGCACCTGTCCCGGGATAGGAAACAACGAGCGCCCAAGTTGCACCCTGGGCCCAGCCAGCGCGTTACTCCCCGGTGAAGACTGTCGGTGGTATCATTTTCGCGCTCGGATCAATTGGTAGAATGAAATGAGGAAAGGTAGCGCCACCCGGCCTTACGTCGTTGGCAGGAGGAGCTTCCGATGCGCGAGCTAGACGCCCATATCGGAATTTTAAACGCAACTGGAGGGGGCTCGTGTACTGCCCCGTAATTCTGATGATCTCCGTCATGGGCCTAATCGCCAGTTTCTTGCTGAATCTCGCTACGTTTGTTCATTACAATTCGTTGAACCCCTTCACTATTTCGGTTCTTGGGATTGGCTTAGCGATCGTGTGGATCGGGACGATTCCGGCTTGGCGGAAGCTTGGTTTTTCTCCGAGGCAAATGCAGTTTGCGCCGGACGAAATAAAATTTCCGGCACTCGCCCTAGTCGGATACTTTTTGTTCACAATTGTTACAATCATCTTGTCGCTCGCGAAAGCAAATGTTCCGCTGGAGGTTGACGCGGCTCACCACTTACCGTTGCCGGCCGAATACAACGCAAGAATCATTACTTCCGTGTTTATGTGTTTCTATGGTGTTGCCGCGGCGACCCAAAATCTGGCCAAATCGAGCAGAGATTGAGCCCCAGAAGGCCCAAGTCGTCTTAGGGGGGGCGAATTCGGACCAAAATAACGTCAGATCTTCCCCGCCACGGCGCGAGTTTCATTGCGGGATCGGATTCGAACGCGATTCAACTTCCCCACCGTTTGCGCGTGCGCAATAGATGGCCACCCTCGCTAGGCGTGACCCTGTTCCTCCGAGGGGAATCACTCCTGGGGTATCATCTGCTGGTGCGGGATTATGAAA
>DATNHU010000328.1:0-7385 GCA_035604795.1 Candidatus Limnocylindrales bacterium | reverse complement strand
GGAGCGCTCACTCGCGTCAACGAACGGAGACTGCGGCGGATACGACTTTTCCAATCGCGCTAGCCAAGATTTCAAATTCTCCATTATTTGTGGCTTCTACCGTCAGAAGGGTCGCTCGAGTTTGCCACGTTTAGGTCTACATGCAATTGTTGAACACGACCGCCAATGGGCGGGTAACAATTTCCATCCCCGGCATACTTGGCGTTGCACTTTTTTGTGAACTCTCGCCGTTGCGGCGACTGGGCGAATTGCCAGACCTCGGCAAATGGAATTCCACTGCTTGCGGGTGATGGGAACACCTTTGGAAATGCGCATCCGGGTGACGTGGGGCATGAATCGTTGGCCACCCAATAGTGCAATTTCCTGCTGCCGGCGTGGTCCTGAATATCCTTCGCGGTGACTACAAAGGTGCCTGAACTTTCCTTTGCGCCAATTCCTGAGCAATAGACACCTGGTCGAAATCCACTGGAAACAACACCATCGGCCCAAGACAGTAGATAGGATCGTTGCTCGGGAAGTAATCGGCCGCCTTGCTCCTGATCCAGAAAAATAATTGTCCGAGGAGGAAAGCCTTCACGCCTGGCCGCGGAGACGGCCGCGACAGCATCGGAGGCGCCCAACTTTGCCGCGTCCCCTTCGGCTTTGATTTCCGCATACAACCGGCCGTTGAATACTACGACAAAGCCAAATCCCGCAGCCTCGAGAGCGTTCCGTTTTCCCGCCCAGGAGTTGCTGCTCTCTCCCGGCGGATTGTTCAGCCAGTACCCGGAAAAAGAAAATGTTTCTCGAAGGCCAGCCAGATTTGCGTCTCCTGGATATTCATTGCGGTCGAATCCAAGGTAGTTGGCGCGCTCGGGTGACTCCGGAGGCAAAGAGGAAAGCAAGGACACTGGAGGCGCAGTCACAAATCCCAATGCAAGCAACAGAGAGGCGGCCCGAACTCTGCAATTTAGGGCGTTCAACATGGATTCCATTTTCTTGCACTCTGATGATAATCCATTGGGGAGCAATTTCGACCTCTGGCGGTCGCTTCCGCGCGCCCTCCCCCGATGCTTGACGCCCGCAGTATAATTACAGGTTTAGGCCGCGCTTCTGGAAGCGTACAGGGGGACTCTACTCTTGCCGGCGACACCAACCAAATCTGCCGCAGCAACCACCCCGGCGGAGCAGCAGGAATTCATCAGCGTGCACGGCGCGCGTGTGCATAACCTCAAGAACATTAGCTTTGAGATTCCGCACAACATGATCACGGTGGTAACGGGCGTCTCCGGGTCGGGCAAATCGAGCTTGGCGTTTGACACGATTTATGCGGAAGGCCAGCGGCGCTATATTGAGTCCCTCTCTTCGTACGCGAGGCAGTTTCTGGAACGCATCGAGAAGCCCGATGTGGACGAAATCACTGGTATTGCGCCGGCCATCGCCATTCGGCAGAAGAATTCCACCCGGAATCCGCGCTCGACAGTCGCGACGGCGACGGAAATCTACGATTACCTGCGACTGCTCTACGCGCGCGTGGGAAAAACGCTCTGCACGAAGTGCGGCAGCGAAGTGCGGCGGGACTCCATGGACGAAATCGCTGCGCGCGTGCTGGCCATGCCTGCGGGGCGGCGTTTCTCCGTGATGTTCGCATTTGCGACGACTGCTCCTGGCGATAAGCACGGAGAACGCAAAGTCGCCCATCGGAAGCCAGCCAAACCCACACCAGAAGCGATCCGCTTGGCGCTGGCCGAACTGCAAAAGCGCGGATTCGACCGTCTGTACCAGGGAGGGCGCGTATTTGAGTTCTCGCAGCCCGAGACTCTGCTGGAAGTTGATTTCGCAAAACCAGTTTTTGTGTTGGTGGATCGGCTGGCCGTTTCGCCGGAATCGCGCTCACGCCTGGTGGACTCGGTGGAAATCTGTTACCGCGAAGGCCGTGGCGAAGCAATTATCGAGTTCGCGCCGTCGGAATCCGGTGGCGCTGTGGCCGAGCGGCTCATTTTCAACGAGCGTTTCGAGTGCAAGCGCTGTGGGATCGTGTATCAGGAGCCGGAGCCGCGTCTCTTCTCATTCAATAATCCGGCGGGCGCGTGCCCCCGCTGCCAGGGATTTGGCAACACGATTGATTTTGATTTGAATCTCGTGGTTCCCGATCCCAGCAAATCGCTGGAGGACGGCGCCATCGAGCCCTGGACTAAGCCGCGCTTTCGCGGACTTTTTCAGGAAATGCGCAAGTACGCCCGCTCAAAAGGAATTCCTCTCGATGAACCGTTTCGCAACCTTTCCGCTGAACACCGGACCCTCATCCTGGATGGCGATCCACCCGCAGGATTTTCCGGCGTAAAAGGGTTTTTTAATTGGCTTGAGCGCAAGAAATACAAGCTGCACATCCGCGTATTTTTGAGCCGGTACCGCGGTTACGCGACCTGCCCGGACTGCGGCGGCACGCGCCTCCGCGCGGAAGCTCGCGCTGTTTTGGTGCAAAACAAACCAATCACAGAAGTTTGTGCGCTGAGCGTCACACAGGCTCGCGCATTCTTCGACTCTTTCCAACTTTCGCCTGCCCAAACCAAAATCGCGGATCGGGTCCTAGAAGAAATACAACAGCGCCTGAGATTTCTCGACGAGGTGGGTCTGGAGTACTTGACGCTCGACCGTCTTACGTCCACGCTCTCGGGTGGCGAGGCTCAGCGAATTCAGCTGGCAACGTCGCTCGGCTCTCAACTTGTGGGAGCGCTCTATGTGTTGGACGAACCCTCCATTGGTCTGCATCCGCGTGACACGGGAAGGCTCATCCGCATCCTGGAATCATTGCGCGACTTGGGCAACACCATCCTGGTCGTCGAACATGATCCCGACACGATTCGCGCCGCGGACTACGTTCTCGATCTCGGGCCGGGGGCGGGCGAATATGGCGGCCGGATACTTTTCGCCGGGCCGCAGTCGAAACTTGAAGGTGATACGCAATCCATCACCGCGCGTTATCTCCGCGGCGAATTGCGAATACCCGTCCCTGCGGCGCGGCGCACCCCGCAAGGCCGGTTCCTCCGTGTGTTTGGCGCGGATCTCCACAATTTACAGAATGTTGACGTGATGATTCCCCTCGGCGCGATGGTCGCCATCACCGGAGTCTCCGGCTCAGGAAAATCCACTCTCGTCTACGATGTAATTTTCAAGGCCCTGCAGGCAAAACAATCCGGCGCGACGATTAAAGACGTGTGCGATCGAATCGAGGGCGATGCAAATATCGTTGAAGCCGTTGTAGTGGACCAATCCCCCATCGGCCGCACGCCGCGGTCGAATCCCGCTACGTATATGAAGGCATTTGACGCTATCCGCGAAGTAGTCGCGGCCACTCCCGATGCCAAACGCCGCAACTTTTCACCGGGACATTTTTCATTCAACATTCCGGGCGGCCGGTGCGAAGTTTGTCAGGGCGATGGCACGGTTACCGTGGAGATGCAATTCCTTGCCGACATCGAACTAGTCTGCGACGAATGCAAAGGCACGCGTTTCAAGTCGTCGGTGCTCGAAGTGAAGTACAAGGATCGCAACATCCATGAAATCCTGCAGCTCACGGTACGCGAAGCCCTCTCATTTTTTTCCGGCGTCAACAAGGTAACTTCAAGGTTGAAAATCCTCGATGAAGTCGGCCTTGGTTACTTGCGGCTGGGCCAGTCGGCAACCACTCTCTCCGGGGGAGAGGCACAACGACTTAAACTGGCCTCGCATCTTACTCGTCAGGATAATCAGGGCATCCTGTATATCTTCGACGAGCCGACGACGGGACTGCATTTCGACGATATCCAGAAGCTCCTTACTGCTTTTCGCAAATTGCTCGAAGGCGGTGCTTCCGTGGTGGTCATTGAGCACAACTTGGACATGATCAAATCCGCCGACTGGGTGATTGACCTTGGCCCCGAGGGCGGAGACCAAGGTGGACGCGTGATCGCGACCGGCACGCCGGAACAGATCGCGCGCAACCCACAATCGCACACCGGCAAATTTCTGGCGCGAGTTTTGGACGGTCAAGTGAACGTGAACAATTCCAAGACTCATTCCACCGCGACGACCGGAACCAATGGCGGTGTGCGGGCAATGCCCGCTCCTGTGAAACAATCTACGAAGAGATGATGCCGACATCCCAATGAGCTGGAGAATAAATTCGGCGGCGATCGCCCTTCTGACGATTTTCGAAACGATTGCCCCAACTTCGTGCTGTGCGCAGGAGTCACCTCCTGTCGCGGGGGTGCAGGATAGGCGGCTCAACGACGCGCAACAAGCAATCGACAAGAAGGATTTCGCGGGCGCCGCGGTGCTGCTTTCTGATTATCTGAAGAGCCATCCTGAAGATGCAAATGTCCATTTTCAGTTGGCATTTTGCTACGATTCCCTGAAACGCGTGGACGAAGCGATATCTGAATATCGCCGCGCGATTGAATTTAACCCCGCACTCTTCCCCGCTTATATGAACCTCGGTCTTGCGTTGCTCGACCGCAAAGACCCCGCTGCTGCCGCGGTCGCGTTCCGCCGCGCGTCAGATCTGGCGCCCGATCAAGCCAAGCCCAGATATTTCGCGGGGCTGGCGCTGGAGCGCAGCGGTGACTTGAATGGTGCTCTCTCACTTTACGAACAAGCCGCCTCGTTCGATGACCAGAGCTTCGACACTTTTTTCCATTGGGGCGTATTGCTGCTTCGCTCAGGCCGTCCCGCCGACGCCGAGACGCAACTGCGTAAATCGTTAGCGTTGCGTCCGGAGAGTGACCCCGCGCACGTCGCCCTGGCAAATGCATTGCTTGCGCAGAAAAAGACGGATGCCGCAGTGACCGAACTGAATGCACATTTGCAGCGCGTTCCGGGCGATGTCGAAGCGCGAACTCAATTGGCGGAAGCTTCCTTCGATCTGGCCAGGTATGCGGACGCCCTCGCGGAACTCGACCGCGCCGACGCCGGCGCCCCGCCGTCATCTGACCGCATCAAACTGCGGACCTCCATCTTAATTTCTCAGGAAAAATGGGACGCCGCGGCGCAGACGCTAGCTCCGCTCGCGTCGTCTTCCCCGAACGACCCTGAATTGCACGCCCAGCTTGGAAGCATTTTCCTGCACAAGCGCGACTTCCCTGCCGCCGAACGGGAGTTGCGCCGCGCGCTGGCGCTCGACGACAAAAAATTGACGACGGTGAAGGATTTGATGAGCACTCTCTACCTGGCCGGTAATTATCCGGCCGCGCTCGACCTGCTCGACCAGTTGGCAAAACGGGAGCCGCCCACAGCTTTTGTGTTCTTTATTCGCGCGACCTGTTACGATAAACTTCAGCGAAAGGCGGAGGCTGTCGAAGCCTACCGCATGTTTCTTGCGGCGGAACGAAGCGAGAAGCGCAAGAACGACAAGGAAGAGTTCCAGGCTACCGAGCGGTTGAAGTTGCTCCAGCGGGAGCTTTCCAAGAAGTAGGGCCACTTATGATGCGGCGCGTCGTCATGCAGCATTTCCGTTCGCGGAGATTCTCGCCGCACCGGCTTGTTTCCTGCGCAATCCTTTCATCGCTTCTGGCTGCGCCCGCCTGTTTCGGCAACACACAACAAGATCGTCTGCCTGAATTCAAAGAGAGATTTGAGCGGGAAGGTGACCCGGTCCGCAAGGCCAAGGACTTGGTCAATTTGGGCAACCTTCAAGTGCTGGAGTTTGTCCATGCGGCCGCCGCGGATAATTTTGACTTGGCCTTCTCGCTGCTGACTGAATACCGCAATGAGGTCCGCACAACCTTTGACTTACTTAAAGCCACGGGAAATGATGCGGAGCGCAAGCCGGAAGGCTTCAAGCAACTCCAAATCCACCTGCGAAAGTCTCTTTGGGAAATGGATCGCGTCATGCCGCGGATCACGCCCGAACGCCATGCTACCTTCGAGGATATCCAACACGAGCTGGGCCGAATACATAACGACCTGATCCACATGCTTTTTCCTCGCGAACCGGGCAGTAGGAAGAGCAACGAAAATCCGGAGAATTAGAATATGCGCACACGGTTGACATTTTTTGCAGCGGGAGCACTCGGGGCTATCCTTTCCTTAAGCGTCGCTCCTTTTGGCCAGCAAAACATAAAAAAAGATTACCTGAGCGATGCTGAGGCGGACAAAATCCGCGACGCCGGAAACAGCAATGGACGGATGGTTTTGTTCGCGTCATTTGCGGACGATCGCATCAATAAACTGAAATATGTCCTGGCTCACCCCAACGGCGACAGAAGACGCGCCGATCAGATCAATGCTTTGATAAACGGATATTCAGGCTGCATAGACGACGCCGCAGATTTGATCGAAGTGGCCAAGGAAAGGCAGCAAGACATCCGCGCCGGACTAAAGGCGCTCACCTCCAAGGCCAAGGAAGCCTTGCCCTACCTCCTGGATCTTCAGAAAAATGGGCCTGAACTCGAAACCTATAAGGCCACCCTGGACGACGCAATCGAAGCCACACAGGATGCGCTCACGGACGCTCAAAAAGCGGAAAAAGGGATTTCCGCGCCGATCCGGAGAAAGCAGTGAGGCGGGCTTCAATCCACCCGGCGAGAGGGAAAGCAGTTGCCACGCCGATTCCTGGTGCTGCACAGGTTTTTCACCGTATCTACACCCGGCTGGGATGCAGTGGGCGTCCACCGCATTTTAATGTTGAGTTTTATCCCTACTCCAATCTGGTGAACACAATTCGGCTGCGCGATGATTCCGCTTTCGTGCGCATTTCTGACATTTTGCGCGGCGCCCCATGGCTAGTGATGGAGGCGGCCGCGGCAATCCTGCTCGGCCGGCTATATCGCCGGCGCGCGCCAAATGGATTGGTTGAAGCCTACCGGCATTTCTCCGTTTCTCGTGGAACGCATCGCCGCGTCCTGGCCATACGCCGCCGCCGCGGACACCGCGTTGTGCGCGATGCCAAGGGGCAGGTACACAATCTTGGACCCATCTTTTCGCAACTCAATCGCCGGTATTTTAGCGGGCGGCTGCACCGGCCACGGCTGGGATGGAGCACCCGTCAGTGGCGCGCACAGCTGGGTTGCTTTGACCCGGGTCTCGACCAGATCGTGATAAACACGCGCCTGGACCACAATCAAGTGCCCCGGTTCGTCGTGGAATATGTGATGTACCACGAGATGCTTCACGTGCGGCATCCCATCCGTGTGGCGGCCTGCGGGTTGCAGTCGCACAGCGCGGCGTTCCGCAATGAAGAGCGGCGATATGCGAACTACGATCGCGCGCGCTCATTCCTCGACAGGTTGTAACCCTCTGAGTCGCCTACTTCCCTGTTTGCTTTTGGGTCGGCTTTTGCAGTTTGTTTTGAAGTTCGGCGACGTGGTCCTCCAGTTTTTTGCGATTAGGGGCGTGCGGATAGAGCAACAAGTAATGTTGGTATGAAT
>DATNHU010000327.1:0-3391 GCA_035604795.1 Candidatus Limnocylindrales bacterium | reverse complement strand
AAAAACAGCGAGCCGTCGGTGAAGTGCGTCACCTGCGTAGGCGTGCCGCCACTGTCGGAAATTTTGTAGAGATTGTAGGTGGATTTCCAAACCTTGGGATCGCCGGCCTTGGCCATCACATTCCTGTCGGACACAAAATAGATCGTTCCATCGGGGGCGTATTGCGGCCAGGAATTGTAGGGCTTCATCTGGTCGTCAACATCCGTGTCCAGGATGCGTTTGTAGGTCCTGGCCTTGATATCCATCACCCAAAGGTCCGTCGCGCCGCTCCCGCGATAGTGCTTGCGCCACCAGATGGGCACGTGCCGGTTGAAAGCAAATTTCGATCCGTCGGCAGAGTAGCTGCCCCAATAACCGGCATCGGTGGGCATGGTCTGTTCCAAGCCTCCGTCGATGGAAACTTGAAACAGATTAGCTTGCCCGGGGAATCCGCTCCCGCGCGGCGAAGTGAAGATGACAAATTTGGAATCGCGCGACCATCCCACGACGGTGTCCGGAGATGAATTAAACGTAAGCTGCCTGGCTTCGCCGCCTTCCGAAGGGATTACAAAGACATCGTTATTGCCGTAGCGGTCCGAGGAAAAAGCGATCCACTTGCCGTCCGGTGAAAAGCGTGGGAACTCATCGTGCGAAGCATTCACGGTCAGCCGGCGAGGATTTGAGCCGTCCTCGTTCACCACCCAAATGCTGCCGAGGTAGCCCAAAACAATTTTGCCGTTGTGGTAGTCCGGCGTGCGCGGGATATGAATCGTTTTCGACCAGCCCGCCGATGCAGCAAATGAGAGAAGCAACGACAAAACCAGCGCGATGCGCTTGTTCACGTGAACCTCCTGAAATGTGGAAAAGGATGGCAACCATGCACTCGGGAATCACGGCACGGCCGTCCCCTGTGTCCGGGCAAATTCTTTCGCCTGTAGAGACGCGCAGTCGCGCGCGCGGGTTTCAACTGGTGGATGCGGGCTCCGGTACCGGACCCCCCTCAGCCTTTCGCGAGCGAGGCTATGTGTCTGGCGAGCTTTTCAATCTCCTCGGATTTGTGGACCAGATCGAGAGAGAGCACTTTTGTGGAATCCGTTTTCTCCACTTCCAGTTTCAGATCTTCAGCCATCTTGGCCAGCTGGACGACGTTCTGACGCATGTCTTTCTGGGCTTCGGTGAGAGACATTCGAGGAACTGCGAGTGGATTGGTCTTGCCATCATTGGGCTTGTTCGAGGGCGAAGGCGGCATGCCATCGCCGGCTTGTGATTGGCCTGTCCCCATTCCAGGTCCGGTGCCATTGGCCCCTGGATTCCCATTGCCAGATGTAATATCACGGTTTCCCATCCCGCTACCCATTCCCGGCCCGTGCATGGGGACGGTTTTATTGGAAGGCGGTGGATTTTGACTGGGAACTCCCTCGGCGGTCACAAATCGGGCGGCGAGAAGGGCCAATGCACTCCCGGGAATAATTCTAAGAAAACTCCTGCGTGAATTCTCTGAAATCATACCCACCCCCAACCGGCTCGCCGTGTCCGTTCGTGCTTGGGTGGCGGCGTCTGGCCGGATGCTATAGACTTATCCCGCCTATAACACCCTTATTGTATGACCAATCTCCTCTCCCGATGGACAGAATTTGGAGCGCCGGGGTTACGCATAGCCGGCACGCTGCTGCTGGCCATCCTGCTCATCCGGCTGCTGAAATCATTCACGAAAAGGCTGGTACAAAAAGCCGGGACGGATTCAACAGGGCGCGCCGCACGAATGCGCGAGCAGCAAACTCAAACGTTCGCGGGAATACTTTATAGCGGTGGGATGGGTCTGATCGCTGTGGTGGCAATTCTGATGACTCTGTCGGAATTGCATTTCGACATCAGGCCGGTTGCCGCCGCAGCGGGGCTGGCCAGCCTGGCGCTGGGAATCGGCGCGCAGGGTCTGGTGCGCGATGTCATCAACGGCTTTTTCATCGTATTTGAAGATCAATTCGTGGTGGGCGATACAGTGCGAATCGGGGAGGTCCTGGGACGCGTGGAACATATCACGCTACGCCGCACGGTTCTGAGGGATCCGCAAGGCGCGATCATTACGATGCCCAACGGGCAGATTCAACAGGTGGCCAATTTGAGCCGGGATTGGGCGCAGGTTTTCTTGAGCATCACGGTCGCGCCCGATGCTCCGTTGAATCCTCCTCTCGCCGCTCTGGATCGTGCCGCCTCGGGGCTTCGCGCCGATGCGGCGTGGTCCGCGGCCCTTGTAGATGGTCCTCGCGTTCTGGGAGTGGACTCTTTGGGCCCCAGCGGCGCAAAGCTTCTGGTGCAAGTCCGCACGGCCCCAAACCGCCAGGACGACGTGGCGCGCGAACTTCGGCGGCGGATCAGCGCACAATTTGAAAAGGAAGGAATTCGCACCAGCGGCGTGCAACAAGTCGAGGTGCGTTATGCGGCTAAATCAGAAAAGGAGAATAAAAATGGGCCAAGTGAGTCATGAACAAGCAGACCTGCTTTTGAAGCTTTATGATTTGCGCCGGGAGGCGAAATTGCGCGAGGCGCGTTCGTGGTACATGGCGGAGTTCCAGGCCAACTCACCCGAGGAACTAATGCAGAAATATCCTCCGAACAGCACCCAGAACGCACAAATGCGAATGGTAATCGGCTACTGGGAAATGGCCTGCGGCTTCGTGAACCGAGGGCTGATTGACGACGAAATGTTTTTTGAGAGCAACGGCGAATTCTGGTTTGTGTATGAAAAAATCCGGCCGATCCTGCCGGGACTGCGGGCAATGTTCGGCAATCCCATAGCGTTCAAACATTTGGAAGCGGCGGCTGGGCGTCTGGAACAACACTGGAACCGGGTCGCACCGGGAATGGCCGAGTACCACCGGAAGCGATTGGCGCAGATGCGCGAGCAGGCCGCTAAGGCAGCTCATTAAAGCTCATGACGAGGGTTATGGCGTTACCGGCTGTGCGATTTGGAGTTGGGTGTTGACGCCCTGTTGGGCCATCTCGACCCGGTTGTGTCCATTCCCCTTTGCCTGATAGAGAGCCTTGTCCGCAGCGCGAACAAGAGCATCAGCGGTCAGCGCGGAGGCACCGGTGCTCGACGCGGCGCCCCCGGGAATATCGGAGCGCGACTTTCGAGACGTTCTCAAAGATATTGGCGAATCGCAACCCAGGCCGCTTGAATCAACGATGTCACAATCACTGTCGATGGGCTCGTCGATGGCACACCGCACAAAGGGTGACTAGATTCTCCTCGGCGTCCCCTCCCAATTGGCTTCGAAATTGAAGGTGATGAACTTGCAGGGTCTCCAATGCTCCACAGTTCTGACACCGCCAGCCGTCTCGCTCCAGGATTTCGCGGCACAATCGCCGGTATTCTTCCGTGTCAAGCTTTCGTCTCGGCCGCTTGGTTTTG
>DATNHU010000326.1:0-9470 GCA_035604795.1 Candidatus Limnocylindrales bacterium | reverse complement strand
AACGCCCGATCCTATTTTTACGACAACGTTGGAGCTGGATCTGAGTACCGTGGAACCGACTCTCGCGGGGCCGAAGCGTCCACAAGACCGCGTGGCGCTGCGACAGGCGAAGCAAATGTTTGTGAAGAGCATCGAAGGAGTGCCAAGCAAACACGCGCAGGTGAAGAACAATGGCGACCAATTTGATTTGTCGAATGGTTCGGTGGTGATTGCGGCGATCACCAGCTGCACGAACACCTCAAACCCTTCGCTGATGATTGGCGCGGGATTGCTGGCGAAAAAAGCAGTGGAGCGCGGGCTTTCGTCGAAGCCCTGGGTGAAAACGAGTTTGGCTCCGGGATCGAAAGTGGTGACGGATTATCTGGACGCGTCAGGCCTGACACCCTATTTGGAGAAATTACATTTCAATCTGGTGGGATTTGGCTGCACAACGTGCATCGGAAATAGCGGACCACTTCCGGAGGCAATTGGCGCGGCAATTAAGGAAAACAACATGGTGGCCGTGTCGGTTTTAAGCGGCAACCGGAATTTCGAGGGGCGAATACATCCGCTGGTCCGCGCAAATTATCTGGCGTCGCCGCCGCTGGTGGTGGCCTACGCTCTGGCAGGACGCATGGATATGGATTTGACGACGGAGCCGCTGGGGAAGGATTCCTCGGGCAAGCCGGTTTTCCTGAGGGAGATTTGGCCATCACCGCTTGAAATCGAGAATGCTGTGCGCGCGGCGGTGACCACGGCGATGTATAGCAAGGAATACGGAAGAATATTTGAAGGAGACACGAGCTGGAAGAACTTGAAAGTGCCGGAAGGCGAGCTTTACGTTTGGGAAGCAAAATCCACTTACATCAAGCTGCCGCCATTTTTTGAGAACATGCCGCGGACGCCCGCGCCGTTGATGGATATGCAGGGAGCGCGAGTGCTGGCTATGCTGGGCGACAGTGTGACCACGGATCACATTTCTCCCGCCGGATCAATTGCGGTGGACGGACCCGCGGGAAAATACCTAATTGCGCAGGGAGTGAAGCCTTCGGAATTTAATTCGTACGGAGCGAGGCGCGGAAACCATGAAGTGATGATGCGCGGCACGTTTGCGAATATCCGTCTGCGCAACCAACTTGCGCCGGGAACCGAGGGCGGGTGGACTCTGCACCAGCCGAGCGGCGAGCAGATGTCGATTTACGATGCAGCCATGCGTTACAAGAAAGAAAATGTGCCGCTGGTGGTGCTGACGGGCAAGGAGTATGGGTCCGGGTCATCGCGCGATTGGGCGGCGAAAGGGACGCTGCTGCTGGGCGTGCGAGTGGTGATCGCGGAAAGTTACGAGCGAATCCATCGAAGCAATCTGGTGGGCATGGGCGTTCTGCCGCTGGAATATATCGCGGGGCAAACGCGGGAGTCGCTCGGACTGACGGGCCATGAGCAATACTCGATTGAGGGGATCAGCGCATTGAAGCCGCGCGCGAGATTCACGGTGCGGGCGCGCGATACAGAAGGATACGAGAAGTGCTTCGATGTGGTCGCGCGAGTGGATACGCCGGAAGAAGTGGCGTACTACCAGCATGGGGGGATTCTGCCGTATGTGTTGAGGCAAATGTTGTAGAAAGTTTCCTTCCTCCAGAAATCAAGAGGAGATCGCCGAAATCCCGCAACTGGGCCATCCTTTTGCTAGGTCGTCCTGAAGCACAATCGTTCGCTCACAAACCTGGAAGCCTTCGCCCTCGGCAAGAGAGTGACTGAATGATTTGCTGATCCGAATCAGAACGGAGGGTTAACGTCGTGGCGGAAAGTTGTCCCCTGACCAAATACTTGCGGCAATTAACTGCGCAAAAACAATTTAGGAGGCGGCGACCTCAACCAATGCGAAACAACGCCGTTTCTTGGCAGGATTTCACCAAGGGTCTAAGACGAAATTCGTGAATAGTTATCCAGCCTGGTTGAAGGCCTGTTTCACATCAGGCCTATTCAAGTACATCAGGATCCAAACATAAATGGCCAGCCAGATTAGTTGCCAGATGATCAGCCCGACACTGGTTGTGGTCATATGGGACACCGCACCTAGCAGGCCGAGGAGCCCGAATATGGCGCCAAGTGCTACCAATATCATGGTGATTATGCGACCCCAATTCTGAAGCGCCAAAAGTCCATAACCGGTAACGCCATAGAGAGCCGCGAACAATAGGCAGACTACACCTACGACAGCTACTGCTCCGCCAGCAAGGGCGCCCATCCCCGGCGCCTTAGCCAGGAGTTGAGCGATGAATGCACCACTGGCGAAAGCCAAAAGGCCGAGCATTAGGAGACAGGCAGCGCCAAGAAATTCTAGGACTGCGAGAATAGTTACGCCAGTGGGCCGTTGCATCCATCCACCTCCATCGAAAACCGATCTTGCTCCATCAAAATGCCTGGACCACGCGCGGGAAGGGTACTCGTGAGCCGGAGGGTATGCGATATGCGCCAGAAAGGTCAAGAGGTCATTTCGGGAGTTCCAGGAGATTGGCGCGGCCGAAGTTGATCATCGGATATTCGAGATGGAATTTTTCACCGTGTCGTGTTTGGTCTTCAAGATGTTGCTGACCATGGTGAATTGGCGATTCTCGTTCTGCATGTTGTTTTGGAGCTGGAGGTATTGAAGATTAAAGCTCATTTGCGTTTCCTGAAGATTCTGGAGAGATTGCATCAGGTCCGGCGGGAGATTTTTGGCGTTGGCGGCAAGCTTCGCGGTGTCAGCGGCTTTCTGGCGCAAGGATTCAAAGAGCTGCGACATTTTCGCATTCATGTCGACAATTTTGGCATGGCTCTCTTCGAGTTTAGCGAGATTCGCAGATAAGTCGTCAAGGGAGCGGAGCGCGTCCGCCTTGGAAGGAGAGATGGCTGTAGCGGATTGCCCCGCAGGCTGGGCGGCCTGATCCCCCGATGGACAGAGGGCTAGCGTAGCAACGACCAGAATTAGCGATGCGACAAAAATTAGCTTTTTCATGACTGGCCTCCATATAAGCAAATTTGAGTGCGTGGCTAAGCCGTACTCGCCCGCGTGCGCAAGAGAATGACAACGCCGAGAAGAATGCCGGCAAGGGAGGCGGTCTGGGCGTTGGTCATGCCGAAAAAGGAGCGCGGGTTCAAGCGAATGAACTCGACAAGGAACCGGGCTACGCCACTTAGCAAGAGATAGACCGCAAAGATGTTTCCGACCGTGCGCGGATTGCGCATCCAACGCGCACCCAATTTCCAAAGAATCCAGAAAATTAGGACTGCTGCCAAGAATTCATAGATGGGCGTGGGATGGACGCGATCGGTGGTGGGCACAAGCCCATTCGGGAAACTCATCCCCCAGGGGAGCGATGTGGGCGTGCCATAGTCGCCGTCGCCGGAGATGAGGCAGCCGACGCGGCCGAAACCGTAGCCGATGGCGGCGGCGGGAGAGGCGATATCGAGCATCAGGAGCGCGGACATTTTGTAATGACGGGCGATGAGCAGGAGCGCGACGAGCCCGCCGATAGCCGCACCGAACCAGGCGAATCCCATGGTGCTGAAGAGAAGGGGCCAAGGATTGGCGAAAAACTCGTGCGGAGTTTCAAGGAGATGGTAGAGGCGCGAACAGGCAAGACCCGCCAGCCCCGTGAAGCCGACGATTGCATTTGGATCCGCAGAGAGACCGCGGCGATGCAGGTCGGATTGGACTACGAAAAAACCAACCAGGAGACCGATGGCGACGAAGATGCCGTAGGTGCCGAGTGTGATGGGGCCAATATGGATGAAAGGAAGCATGAATTTAGCGAAGGCAAGTATATATGAGGTTGGAGAAAGGTTGGGCGAGTCCGCGAGAATTAGAAGCTGAGGCGGACGCCCAGTTGGGCAGCAAAAGGTACGCCGACGGTGGTGCCGGGGCCGAAAAAATCGCCGAGAGCGCCTGCCGGAAAGCGGAGCTGATTGAGGCTGGTGATGGCCTGAGTCTGCGTGCATGCGGCGTTCAGGCAAAAAGCCGTGGCATTGGCAAGATTGTTGACGGGCATGGGAAGCGCGGCAAGGTTGGTGACGTAATTCGCGCCGGGATTACTGCGATTGAATAGGTTGAAGAACTCGATGAAGGGATAGATGGTCCAGCGATCCTGAAGCTTGATTGGCCTGCTGACGCGGAGATCGACCTGGAAGTAGGGAGCGCCGCGGAATTCATCGAGGGTGGTTTCGACACCGTTGATGACCGCGCGGGTGCCGACTGGGGTTGTGATGGTGAAGGGCCGCGCGCTCTCCACTTGAGTGAGAGTGGTCAGCTCGAATCCGGCGGGAGCATAGTAAGTTCCGGCGAGTACGGCGCGATGGCGAACGTCTTCGCCGGAAGGGCCGTAGTCGCCTGAGGCAAAGGCGTTCTGAGGGTTACAAACACCGTTCACATAATCAAAAAGCTCGCCCAATACACATCCCCAAGTGTCGGCGCTGGCGAGTGTGTAGTTCAGAACGAGGTTGAAGCGGTGAGTGACGTTACCCTGGAGACGCAACAACAAGGCGTCGTAGCGGGAGCGGTTGTCGGTGCGAAATACAGCGAGGCTGGAGACGTTTGGGTCACTGGGAACGGGAATTACGTTGTACTGATAGTGGCGGAAGGCATGAACGCCTTGCTCATGGATGAAACTCGCGCTAATTAACCAATTGGAGTTAAAGGCGTGCTCGAGTCCAGCGGTTGCGTGAAGGGCATAGGGAGTTTTGTAGTTGGGATCGATTAGAGACGCCGCGCCGGAGGATGGGCCGCCATTTACAGACTGTAGCGCCGCGACCCAACCAGTCTGGGCAAGGTCGTTGTAATACAGGCCGATACCAGCGCGAATGACGGTCTTTTCGGAGTCGCCGGGTGAATACGCGATACCAAGGCGAGGCCCGAATTGCAAGTGATCATCATTCGGGGTCGTGCTGGTAGTCGAAAAAGGAAGTTGGGGCAAGAATGCTAATGCGGGGTTAGCGAGCTGACTGTGGCCAGAAGCGTTGAATAGGCCAAAGGTGGTGTCGTACCGCAATCCATAATTGACGGTGAGGTGCGAGGTTACTCTCCAGGAGTCCTCAGCGTAGAGACCGAGGCGCTGAACATTTTGCGAAAAGCCGCCGTTACTCAGAGGAGTGTTCGTACAAGAAGTGCCCGGCGTGATGGCGAGGCCTCCGGCACCCGAGCATTCAAAATCCGCGGCAAATTGAGATTGGTTGCCGAGGTAGTCCGTCGGGTTCATGGCGAAGGTGGTGAAGATTTCCGGGTTGCCGGTTAAGGCGCCGCTCAGGACCGGTTCGTGAATGATGTCCACGCCGAATCGCAGGGCATGGTGCGCGAAGGAATGGCTGACGTCATAGCGGAACTGATATTTTTCCTGGTTGCGCAGAACAGGAAAATTGGTGATTCCGGTGACAAATTGGTTGTCGCCAAATGTTTCGAGGCCCGAAATCGTGCTGGATGTGGAAGTGAATGGGAAGGCGAGAGCAAAACCGAAATCTGAATTGCGTGTCTCGGTGTGATGCAAGAGGCTCGCGCCAAATGTGAACGTGGCCACCCAATTCGGACCGAAAGTGTATTGCTGGCTGACCACGGCATTGAGGTAATTGGAATGTGAAGTCGCGCCAGTGGAAGGAAGCGATCCCTGCTGAACCAGGTCATTCCCAGTGATATAAGTGTCACCGGAAACCCGGAGAAACCATTGTGAGCGATTTGATTGGGCCCAATCCAATCTTTCGGACCCCAGGAAATCGTGGAACGGAACTGAGGTACTGGATGGAACCGCAATGGAATTAACGCCGGGAATCAATCCTTGCGAAGCCAAACTGGCAAGGGCATTGAACTGAGCCAAGCTGGCGTTGCTGTAGGCGATGCTGGCGGTCTCAGGAACGTATTCAAATGAGGTGTAAGTCCAAAGCTTGTCGGTCACGATTGGCCCGCCGAGCGTGCCGACATAATTTTGTCTGGAGAAGGGCTGCTTGGGATTCGGCGCCGGATTATCAATGGGGAAGCGGGCATTTAAGGCAGCGTCACGTTCGTAAAAAGCGGCGTCGCCATGCCAGATATTGCTGCCACGCTTGGTGGTGATCACCACGGAGCCACCGACAGTCCGGCCGGTGTCGGCATCTTCCTGCGATGTGCGCACGGCAAACTCCTGAATGGCGTCGGGAGAGAAATTCTGCAGGAAGCCGCCAATATAGTCGTCGGAATTATCAGCGCCATCCACGGAGAGCACGTCATTCAGGCCGGAGCTGCCGCCAAAGGAGACGGCAGTGATGCGGGCCTTGGTGGGATCGGAAGGCTCGACTGGTTCCGTGCCCGGCGTCATGAACGCGATGTTGGCGAAGCTGCGGTGCGCAAGCGGGACAGACTCCAGATCGTGCACGGTCACAATGCCTTGATTCACGGTGCTGGAGGCGTCAATTTGCTGCGTGGTGATGGAGGAAGCTTCGGCTTGAACGTTGACGGTCTGGGACACGGGAGCTGGTTTGAGAGTGACAAGAATATCTTTGACGGAGCTTACGACTACGGTGACATCGGAGCGTGCTTCTGAAAATCCAGGATAATCCACGGCGAGGTGATATTCGCCGGGGAGCAAATCATTGATGCGGAACTCGCCCTGGCTGTCGGCTGTAACCTGGCGCTCGAAGGAAGATTCGGTAGCGCGAATGGTTATTTTGGCGGAAGCGATGCGTCCGCCAGCGGAGTCTTGCACTTCGCCGATGAGACTGCCACGGAACTCCTGAGCGCCAGCGAGCGAAGACATCACCGACGCTAAAATGATGCACAAACAAATTTGGAAACCCTTCACGTGTGGCTCCTGAGCCGGCACCTCGTGTTGAGACAAACTTTTTGAAACCACAGGAGAGTACCTTACGGACGGAGGTACTACCATTGCTCGTAGATGAGTGTCGCGGGAGAATCAAATAGATGCAAACATGCGCGGATACGAAGGACTAATGAATTAAGCGTTCTAGAAGCTGGTAGACGGAATAGAGCGTCGAAGGACGAGACGCTGCAATCATTACAAGCAGACCCATGGCGATGCCCGAGCAGCCGACGAAATTGGCCCACCGCTTCGGAGGATTGTTGCCGGCCGGCGCCGGATGCAAAAGGCGGTCCACGCGATCGGCGAGATCGGAGTCCGCGTTGGCGGCGTCACCGGAGACGAGCGCGGTGCACAAGGGCGACAGGCGTGGAGGAGCGCCCAACTGCGCCACACGAATCAGAGCAGAGGCGAGTGAGAGCGAACGCAGGGCATCGTTTTCGACTGCAGAATCGTCGGCCGCCCATTCTGATGTTTTCTTCCAAGCCTGTTCGATAGGAGAGAAGGCATGGACGAATGGGAATATTTCTGGGGAGAACATAACCAAGAGGCGTTTTAGATTGTCGGCGGAGGTGAGATGAGCCCGCTCATGCCGGACGGCCGCCGCCAACTGGTCGTGCGACAGTGAATTAAGCACGCCCTGCGACACAACAAGGCGCGGCCGTATCACGCCAGCCATGGCAAGGATGGGAACCTCCGACTCGACGATCACAACCGAAGCAGATTCTGCTGAAAGAAGTAGCTCTCGTCCACCTTTGAGGCATGACCGTGTGTATTTACGGGTGATGAGCACGGCGCGGAATGCGCGGAAGAACGATTGGGAGCAAAGAGATATTCCCAAAAAACCAGCGAGAATGCAGGCTAATCCGACGCGTTCGGTTGTGGCGCCGGGCTCAAACCAAAGATAACTGGGCACGCAAAACCCAAATACGAAGATTGAGGCAAGTCCAAAAGGAACAAGCCGAACGAAAAGCAGGAGACGCGCGGCCACACGCGGCCGGAACTTCCGTGAAAACCTGATGATTGCGGGCGAAACCAGTCGTACACAAAGACCGACTATGGCATGGACCAGAAACATGATCGCGGAGCTGATCAAAAGCAGCCTCAGGATGTACGGGAGGGTCATCGCGGACTCCGACGAAGGAGTTTCTTGCGCTCGCCGCGAATCTTTTTTTCCAGGTCGGCCAAAAATTCCCGGTCGTGGTGGCCCACGGCATCCAGGAAACTGGACAACAGAAGCTCCCGCCCCGATGCGGGTCCGGACAGGAAACCCGCGATCAGGCTGTTGGCGCGGGCACGATCATATTCATTTCGAGATAATCGCGGAGAGTACACAAATGCCCGGTCTGATTTATGGCGCGTCAAGAGGCCTTTCTTAAATAGGCGGTCGAGAGTGGTCATCACCGTGGTATAGGCCAGGGGCCGTTCCAACTCTTGTATGACGTCGCGGACGCTGCTCTCCCCGCGGGCCCAGAGGATTTCCATAACGTTTTCCTCGAGAGGGCCAAGAGGCGCCGGTGCGAGGGATTCACGTTGGGTGAAAGACCGAGTTTTCCAGAAGCGGAACATTGCATTTAATTTGATGCAGCCGCTGACAATACAACCCTCCAGCATCGAAACAAGACTGGAGGCAGAAAGGGATTGTACACCTTGCGAGGAAAATTGGAACTGAAGCTCGAAGAATTCGGCCAATGAAAGCGGAGAAACAACGATAATGGAAGCGTCCCGAGCGTTTTGCAGTTTTATGCGGTGGGAAGTAAGATTCATTCGATTGTGAAGATGACTGATATGGGTTTGAGTTGAGCGTGTCGAGAACAACGACAATCCGGTCACTTTTGCGCAAGAGGTTCGCCGTGATTGCGGCGGTCATCTTTGGGACTGCTTCCTCGATGCTCACTGCGCTGGCGCCAGTGCATACGGTGGTGGTGAAAGGCCCGCAATTTGTGGTGGATGGGCGGCCTCTACAAATCATTTCCGGGGAGATGCACTATGCACGCGTCCCGCGGGAATATTGGCGCGACCGAATGCGCAAGGCACGCGCGATGGGGCTGAATGCCATATCCACTTACATTTTCTGGAATGTGCATGAGCCGCGGCCGGGAGTATTCGATTTCGGCGGGCAACTCGACGTAGCGTCATTTGTGCGAACGGCGCAGGAGGAGGGGCTATACGTGCTGCTGAGGCCGGGGCCTTACGTTTGCGCCGAATGGGATTTGGGTGGGCTGCCGGCCTCGTTGCTCGCGGATCCCAGCATCGTGCTGCGGAGTGCTGACCCCAAATTTATCGGCGCTGCTGAAAAATATTTGAAGAGGTTAGGGCAGGAGCTGGCCCCGCTGCAGGCCACTCGTGGCGGACCGATTATCGGCGTGCAAGTTGAAAATGAGTACGGGTCATTTGGGCAAGATGCGGAGTACATGGAGAAGATTCGAGGTGCGATTGCGGCCGCGGGGTTAGGGGAGGTGCCACTCTTCACAGCAGACGGTCCTGAGCAGGTTCCATTTGGATCGCTGCCCAATTTGCCCGCGGCAATCAATTTTGGGCCGGGTGGAGCAGAAGGCGGATTTGCGACGATTGCGCGTCTGCGGCCCGATGGATTGCGGATGAATCAGGAATATTGGGCTGGCTGGTTCGACTCTTGGGGGAAGGCTCATCATGTGACGAATGTTGAAGCCG
>DATNHU010000325.1:0-2953 GCA_035604795.1 Candidatus Limnocylindrales bacterium | reverse complement strand
GTCATTCTCTCTCTTCTCCACCTGCAGTCTAGGCGAAGCATACAGCCCCCACTAACAAAGGGTGGAAAAAGCACATCCGCAAGAATTAAAGAAACCGGGAGAAACGATTGCGCCGCGGAAGTATCTGGAACGACTTAACGTATATGGTAAAGGTATTCAGCATGCAACAAAAAGATTCTTGACAAACGCGAATGGGAATCTTATAACGTACCATTAACATTGCATTGGAGGATGCAAGAAGTATGACTAAGGAATCCATAAAGAACCAAAAGCTTGCTCTGAACTACGATCGCGTGGTTCTGGCGAATCTTAGACGGAGTCGACGTGGAAAACATCACGATCTGCTCCAGGGAGTCTTCCAGGACTTGCAAACTTTGCCCACCGGTTCGGCGATCAAAATCCCGCTATTGGAGTTGGATGGGATCACTTTGGCGAATCTGCGATCTGCTGTCCATCGCGCCTCAGCTTCGCGAGGCTTGGGCATTGAGACTCTGTCGGACGAAGACAACTTCTATATCTGGAAGGCCGAGCGCGAGGTCAAATGACGGCTTCGCGGTTCATCGGCGTCGAGTGTGGTGCGGCGTTCAGCCACTCTGCAGTCATTCCGAGAGGGGGCTACAGGGTTTCCCGTATATCCCGCATGAGATTGTACGAACTAGAATCAAACAGGCGATTGGGAATTTCGTCTCGTCCTGGCACACGAAAGTGGGTGCCGCTGATGTAACAAAGGTTCGCATCAATATGAGCACCGCCAACAGTTCGGACGCTGTATCTATGGCGCCACTTGCGCATTGGGCCGACCACCAGAACCCAGCGCACGTAGTGCAGTTCTACGGAGACGATGGTTTCCTCCTCGATGAATTAAGCCGATTCATAGGCACCGCTCTGGGAGCAGGAGAATCCGCTGTCGTCATCGCCACCAAGGAACACCGTGATGGCTTGGCCCGAAGATTGAAAATGTGGGGTCTGGACACGACATGGCCGGCGACACAGGGACGGTACGTGGCGGTGGATGCGGCCGAGACGCTGGCAAAATTCATGCTGGATGGTTGGCCAGACGCAGCCCGTTTCGCCGAGGTAGTGGGCGGGTTGATTGAGAGGGTCAGGACCGTAAGCAGTGGCGAAGCTCGCCGCGTTGCCGCGTTTGGGGAAATGGTCGCCCTGTTGTGGATAGAAGGCAAGGCCGACGCCGCGATCCGGCTAGAAGAATTGTGGAACGACTTGGCCCGCACCCACGCCTTTGCGCTGCGGTGCGCCTATCCTATGTCAAGTTTTTGTCGTGGGGAACACGGTGACCTGCTTCTCAAGATCTGCGCCGAACACTCAGCGGTAATTCCCGGCGAGAGCTATACCGCCCTAGTGAGTGAGGATGAACGCCTGCGTGGCATCGCTCAGTTGCAGCAAAAAGCAGCGGCTCTTGAGACCGAGATCGCAGAGCGCCGCTTGGTCGAGGAGAAACTGCGGCGCAGCCAGTCCGAGCTCAAATCTTTGGTAGAGCAACGCACCGCCGCATTACGACAGCTCTCCTCAAGGTTGCTCAATTTGCAGGACACTGAACGGCGCAGAATTGCCCGTGAGCTGCACGATAGTTTGGGGCAGTACTTGGTGGCGTTGAAGCTTAACGTCGAAATCCTGCGGCGATCTCCGGCGCATATGGAATTGTGGTCGCAATCGGAAGAGCTGATGGAACGATGCATTGCTGAGGTTCGGACTCTTTCCTACCTACTGCATCCGCCCACCATGGACGCGGTGGGAATTGCCTCAGCGGCCCGGTGGTATGTCGAAGGCTTTGGTCTCCGAAGCGGATTGAAGTTGACGCTCGATGCGCCCAATGATCCGGTCCGCTTGCCCGACGCAATCGAGCTCGCGCTCTTTCGGGTGCTGCAAGAAGCTTTGACTAATGTCCATCGCCACTCTGGTGCTTCCAATGCGGACATTCTGATCCGGCGATCGTCCGGGCAGGTGATTTTGGAAGTGAATGACAATGGCCATGGAATGTCTCAAGAAATGCTCGATAGGTTTCGTGAAGCGGGAACAGGGACGGGCGTCGGGCTTATGAGTATGCACGAGCGGGCACGTGAGCTGGGGGGAACGATTCAAATTGAATCGGGGAGCACAGGTACATCGATGCGAATCGCAATACCGGTTCCTCCCGATTGCGCTCAGAGTGCATAAGAAACTGCTGCAGTGCGGGCCGAGAAGTCAGACGATGTCGTGGAGGAACAGTACATCGAGATACTCTGAACAACGGTTTTCAGCCCTCCCCCGGAGCTAGAAACGAATTTATGACAGTTCGCATTTTGGTTGTGGACGACCACCCAGTTGTAAGACATGGGCTGAGGACTTTGCTGGGGGGAAATCCTAATTGGGAAATCGTCGATGAAGCGGCGGACGGAATTGAAGCCGTCGCTAAGGCGGCCAATCTGAAGCCTGATGTCGTGGTGCTCGATATAACGATGCCGAATATGAGTGGACTGGAAGCATGCCGGCTGATCCGCAAAAAGGCGCCGGCATCTGAAATCCTGATTGTCACTCAACATGACTCTCCGCACATGATGCGTGAGGCGATGGAAGCGGGAGCCCGGGGCTATGTCGTGAAGTCCAACGCGTCTCGCGATTTATTGGCGGCAGTGGAGGCGGTAAGCCAGCATCTGCCTTTTACAACACTGAATGTATAGTCCGCTGAGCCCGTCTGAAAGTGTGGTCGAGTTTTTGTCCGGCGGTTGAATCATTTACAAAACTTGCCGAGGTGAGCAATGAAGCTGCGAATTCTGATAGCTGACGATCATGAAGTTGTACGGCGCGGGCTGTGTGCCCTCTTACAGGCACACGAGGGTTGGGAAATTTGCGCCGAAGCGAAGGACGGCCGCGAAGCCATCGAAAAGGCAGGTCAACTGAAACCCGACATTGTGATCCTGGATGTCGGGATGCCGAATCTCAATGGTTTGGCGGC
>DATNHU010000324.1:0-3506 GCA_035604795.1 Candidatus Limnocylindrales bacterium | reverse complement strand
TTCGCGCACAAGCCGGAAGAGATTCCAGCGGCTGTTCCATTTGACATGTATGGGGTGCAATTCAGCCATCACGGAAACCGGTGCACATTTGAGACGCTCGCGCAGTTATTCAACATTCGTGGCAGTGCCATCGAACGCCTGGCTCAAATTGTGCATAATCTGGACTTGAAGGTCGAGCTATACCAGGTTCCAGAAGATGCGATGGTGGGGAGATTGGTGGAGGGGTTGCGTCAGTTGCATGCGGACGACGGTGTACTGTTGGAAAAGGGGATGGAGATGTTTGAAGCGTTTTACCGGTCCTTTGAAAAGACTCCGAAGGGCTTGGCGAAAAAGGGCAGGAAGGCGCGGAAGGGAAGCGCCTCCTATCTGGGGATAGCATGATGAAAACTGACAGGCGGGATTTTCTTTGCAAAGCAGCAAGCGTTGGAGTGGGAGTGATTGCGCAACCACTGGCGCGCGTGGCCAGGTCGAATTCGCACGCGCCATTATTTCACGCGAATGTGTTGGAAGATTCGGAGATCCCAGGGGCTGTGGCCGCCGCGTTCGATCCGGCCGCAATACGGGCTCAGTTCCCGGTGCTCGCGCAAAAAGTGAACGGCCACGACCTGGTATTTCTGGATAGTGCTGCCACGGTCCAGAGGCCGCTGGGGGTGATCCAGGCCATCTCGGATTACTACCTGAAAGACAACGCCAATCCATCCACAACTACGCACACGCTGGCGAGAAGGAGCGCGGAGATTTACGCGGAAGCGCGGCGAACGGTCGCACGATTTGTAAACGCCAAAGCACCCGAAGAAATTGTCTGGACCCACGGAACAACGGAAGCAATCAACCTGGTTGCGGCTTCCTGGGGCGGTGCAAACATTCATGCCGGAGACGAAATCATCCTGACCATCGCGGAGCATTACTCCAATCTGGTTCCGTGGCAACTGCTGTCGCAACGCACCGGCGCGCGCTTGCGATTTGTTGATGTTACCGACGATGGCCACTTGAAGCTCGACCATTTGAAAAGTCTTCTTTCCCGGCGCACCAAGCTGATGGCCTTCACTCAGGTTTCAAACGTGACCGGCGTCATCTTTCCCGCACGCGAGATTTGCGACCTCGCGCACGGCGCCGGAGCCCTTGCCTTCGTGGATGGCGCGCAGTCGGTCCCTCATCTGCCCATTGACGTCCAGGAGTTGGGATGCGATTTTTTCGCATTCTCGGGACACAAGATCATGGGGCCCATGGGAACCGGAGTCTTGTGGGCGCGGCGCGAGCTTCTGGACGCCATGCCGCCGTATCAATCCGGCAGCATCATGGTGCACAGCGTGGATGTGAATTCGGTTCCGACGCATTTTGCGGAGGCAGGATTGAAGTTCAGTGCCGGCACGCCAAACGTGGCGGGCGCGGTAGGACTTGCCGCCGCAATCAAGTTCCTCGATTCATTGGGGCGGGAAGAGCAAAGGAAGAACGACGAACAACTGACCGCGCATGCATTGAAACGCTTGCGGGAAGTGAAAGGTCTGAAGATTCTTGGGCCGACCACGACTGCCGACAGGATCTCCGTTTTCTCGTTTGCCATGGAGAACCATAGGGCTTCCGATGTTTTGAGCGCCCTGGACGCGGAAGGGATCGCAGTGCGCGGCGGAGATCTCGCGGCGCTCCCGCTGCTGAAGCGGTTGGGTGTGGAGGAAGCTGTGCGCGCCTCGCTCTACGTCTATACAACCGTTGAGGAAGTTGATCTGCTCGCGGAAACGCTTCAGAGAATCTCCCGCGCGTCTTGAAGTTGAACCGCCGTTCTTAATCTAGAACGCTTATCGGACGGGGTGACGCAAAATGGTCCGCAGTTTCGCGGGAGCGACGCGGCGCGGATCACTCAAATAGATTTCGTGGTGCAGTCCGTGAAACTTCAATCCGTGTTCCTGGGCGAAGGTGTACATGCGCTCGATGGTAGGGCGCTCCTTGTCGTACGGCCCCAGGTGCAAGACCTGCACGCAATTTCCTTCATTCAGCACTTCGAGTTTTATGCCCGCGACTTCCTTGGGTTTGCCCTTGGCCAAGAGTTTTTCGATGGAGGCAGCCACCTCTTTTTCTTTGATAAATTCAGGCACGCGGATCATCAGTTTCCAATTCCATTTTGATGGCGGCTCATCCAGGAAGCTTCGCGTGGGATCGTCCACCCACCAGCGGCCCTCCAGTTTGGAAACTGTATAGTCCCGCCCCGCAAATTTGCGCGCCATTTTCACCGTGAAGGCCACCTTATAAAGCGCTCCGATAGCGGATTGGAATGCCTCGCCGCCCGGCTCGCCGCGGCCCGTCACAACCAGGTAGTTGGCGGGCTTGATGTCCACCAGCGCGGGAGTTTTCGGCGTCACATAGTCAGCAGCGTGTTCTTTGTAGATGTCAAACTTCTTCGTTGGGGCCACGGTGCAACTCCTTCCTTCGCGCTCGAAAGCGCCAGCCCTACGTGCATCCAATCCAGCCCAATCTAGCCCAACCATCGGCGGCCCGCTTGATAATTCTTGCTGAATCTCCTCGAAAGCAGGTGGTACTTCACTTAGGGCATTCCCGGGCGGACCGGACCAGGCAACGCTTTCCTGTGAATATTCATCGCATAGACTTCACGCCGAACGCGCTGATTCTGATAGTGTTCCGTGTTCCTTCGGAGTTTTCGGGGTGGCGTTCAGTCAAAGTAAGCGCAGCCCGGATCGCTGCTGGGTGTGGGGGACGTGCGGCGAACCGGGCAGAGTGTCAGGAAGTGCCTTGTCTGCTAGAATGGGAGCCTCTTCGGCACGCCACACGCTGGACCGGCCCGTCAGGGGTCTCAAAGGTGCGCTGTCAGAATTGATTTGCGCGAAGGCCGGAGCTTTGCCGGGAGAATTCCCGCGGAGTCATACATGATCAATGTAAGAAGCCTTGCCGTGCTAGGACTGTGCTTGCTGGCAGCGTGCGTTGGATTGGCAGCTGGGAGGCCACAGCCTGTCAGCGGACATGAAGTGTCCGGAACCTATGCGATTGAGAAAAGCAGCGAGGCGGGGTCGGACGCGCAAGTTACGATGCACATTCAATTGACGAACAGTGATGATTCCCCTTTGCAGAGTGTGGATGTGGCATTGCGCAGTTTGCTTTCCGGCACGACGCAGGTGATTCCCGCGTCTTTCTCGATCCCGGCACAGGGCAACGCGGATTTTACGGCGACGGTTACCATTCCCCAGGCAGAATTGAAACAATGGCAAGGAGGCGCGCGACCCGTACTTATTCTGAAACTGCAATCATCGGACGGATCACAATTCAAATGTTCCGTTGCTCTCTTGCGCGCCGTTCGGGAGGCCCAGTGAGCACGCGCAGGCTACTCATCGCAATTTGCATGGCACTGGCGATCGCGCCCATCGCTGTCCAAGCCCAGAAAAACATCGCCACGGTTGCCGGTGGCGGCCCGAACAATCTTACCGCGCTGAAATCCAGCATCGGGGTCCCGGTGGGCCTCGGGCTGGACTCCAACGGAAATCTCTATGTTGTGGATA
>DATNHU010000323.1:0-2883 GCA_035604795.1 Candidatus Limnocylindrales bacterium | reverse complement strand
CAAAGACATGATCGACAACGCCGCGCGGATCGCCGACGTGCAAATCGCGGACGAATACAAGCAAATGATGCTCGATGGCCTGAACAATCTCACCACTGGATTTGAGGCCATTTACAAGCTTCACATGCCGAACAGCGTCCAGCCGGCGTTTATCTTCGATCCCCTTCCGATGGGCGCCAAAATCTCCACAACAAAATCTCCAATGATTCTATCTGCGCCGCCCAATATCGCGCTGAAGGCTCCAAAAAACATCGAGGATGTAGCTTTTTATACCGTTCGCCAACTTGGGGATTTGCTGCGCACGCGAAAAGTTTCCTCGATGAACCTGACGGAAATGTATCTCGAACGGCTGAAGCGCTATGACCCCCTGCTGAAATTCGTTATCACGATGACGGATGACCGCGCGAAGACACAAGCGCGTGAAGCCGACAAGGAAATTGCCGCCGGAAAATTCCGCAGCAACCTGCACGGGATCCCCTGGGGGGCAAAGGATTTGCTCCCCGTGAAGGGATACCGCACCACCTGGGGCGCGGGCGGATTTGAGGAGCAAGTAATCGACGAAGACGCGACGGTGGTCCAGCGTCTGGACAAGGCTGGCGCGGTTCTGCTTGCCAAGCTGACGCTCGGCGCTCTGGGCATGGGAGACCACTGGTACGGCGGCATTACGCGCAATCCCTGGCGGCCGGAGCAGGGGTCGAGTGGCTCTTCCGCCGGGCCATCCTCCGCGACGGCGGCGGGGTGCGTCGGTTTCGGCATCGGCACGGAAACGCTCGGCTCGATCTCGTCTCCTTCCACGCGGTGCGGCGTCACCGGCCTCCGCCCCACATTTGGATTTGTCCCGCGCACCGGAGCGATGACACTTTCATGGACCATGGACAAAATCGGTCCCATCTGCCGCGCTGTGGAAGATTGCGCAATGGTGATGTCCCAAATATACGGGCCGGATGGAAGAGACCGCATGGTCAAACCCGCGGCGTTTAATTGGAACGCCCGCTTCGATTGGCGCACGCTCCGCGTTGGCGTTCTGCAAAAAGAATTCGAGCTGGCCCCGCTCGCCGAAGTGAAGCCGCCGAAAGCAATTGAGGAAATGACGCCGGAAGAGAAAACGCGCTGGGACAATCAGGAGCAGCGCCGCAAAGCAGCACATGAGGCGCGGGCCTACGATCACAAATTCGAGGCGGCCGCGCTCGATCAACTGCGGGCGATGGGCGTGAAAATGAAGCGGGTGGAGTTGCCGGACTTCCCCGTCAATGCCATGCGGCCCTTGCTGCAAGCCGAGGCCGCCGCGGCGTTCGACGAGATGACGCGCTCGGGGCGCGACAAACTGCTCACCTATCAAGGCCCAGGCGACCGGCCAAACACATTTCGCGTGGCACGTTTGATGCCCGCCGTGGAATACATTCAGGCCAACCGCGCGCGCATGCTGCTGATAGAAGCGATGGGAAAACTCTTCGCGGATCTGGATGTGATCGTGGCACCCACTGGCGGACAACAAATCATAATTACAAATCTTACCGGACATCCCGCCGTGATTCTTCCCAACGGGTTTCGCGGGACGGATGCTTCGGCGCCGGCAAACGAAAACGCCGATGGCGGTCCGGGCACTCCCGTGAGTCTTACCTTTCTCGGAAATTTATACTCCGACGCTAAATTGCTGTCTCTTGCGCGCGCATACCAGGAGCGTACCGGCTTCCATCTGCTTCACCCCATTCTGCCGAATCCAAACAAGAAAAATGGCTGAAATGACGGTGCCCGGCGTGCGGCAAGCTTCCTAGCGTTCGTGTCATACTTCTCAGTGGAGGATTGATGTCTCAGCCCGCGATTGTTACCGAAGGACTCTCGCGCAGCTTCGGCGGCCTGGTGGCTGTGGATCGCGTGGATCTGCGCGTGGACGCCGGTCAATTCTTCGGCTTCCTGGGCCCGAACGGCGCGGGAAAATCCACCACCATCCGCATGTTGACGGGCCTTCTGGCTCCAACTTCGGGACGCGTTGAATTGCTGGGCCTGGATTTTGAGCGCAACTCGGTGGAAGTGAAACGCCAGATTGGCGTGGTGCCCGAAGGCCTGGCGCTTTATGACCGGCTGACCGGAAATGAATTCCTGACCTTCGTGGGGCGGATGTACGGGCTGGACCGCGCCACCACAGCGCAGCGCACCGCCGACCTGCTGGATTTCATGGACCTGGCCGACCGCTCAAAAACACTGATCGTGGATTATTCACACGGCATGAAGAAAAAGCTGGCGCTGGCCGCGGCCGTGATTCACGGCCCGCGGATTTTATTTTTGGACGAGCCGTTTGAAGGCGTGGACGCCATCGCCGCGGGAACATTGAAGAACATGCTCCACAATATGACTGGGCGGGGCGCAACGATCTTCCTGACTTCGCACGTTCTGGAAATTGTGGAACGCCTATGCAGCCACGTGGCCATTATTCAGAAGGGCCGCATCGTTGCGCAGGGCTCGCTGGATGAATTGCGCGCGGGAGTTGCCGCCATCTCCCACACAGGGGACGCCGCCGGCGCCCCGGCGCAAAAACTTACGCTGGAGGAAATTTTCCTGGCGGTGGTAGGCCAGGAAGGCGATGCGCCCAAATCGGAGGACGAGCTGGCGTGGCTGAAGTAACCAAAACACACGCAACCGCGAAACCCACATCGTTGGGTCAGCAAGTGTGGCTGGTGGTGGGTCTGCGCTGGAGAACATTTCGCAACGGCCTGCGCAGCAAATCCGAAACCATGCACCTGGTTGGCACCGTGGTGATGGGTCTGGCGTTTACATTCGTGACCCTGGGCGTGGGGGCGGCGATTGGTATCGGCTCCTACAAGCTTGTTTCCTTAAACCGATTTGAATTTCTGATTGCCATTCTGTGGGGCATATTTCTTTTTT
>DATNHU010000322.1:0-2847 GCA_035604795.1 Candidatus Limnocylindrales bacterium | reverse complement strand
CCTCCGGAAGTAATTCGCGAGTTTTTCGGTCCGCAACTCGCCTCAACGGTTGTGGTTCAGCCCGTCGTTCCCTCCGACCACATGCAGGAACTCTACGCCGCGCACGATGTTTTCTTGTTTCCCTCGCTCATGGAAGGTCTCCCTTCGGTCCTATTGGAAGCCATGGCTTCCGGCATGCCTGTCATCACGACGGAAACCTGCGGTATGCCGGATGTCGTCGATAGCGGTTTCAATGGTCTGCTTGTTGCTCCTGCGGATGCTCCGGCGATCGAAGCCGCTGTCCTGCGTCTCGCCGCCGACCCGGCCCTGCGCCAGCGCCTTGGCCAGGCAGCGCAACAGTCCATGAAACGCTATACTTGGGAACGCTCCGCCGAAATGCTCGAAGGCTTATTCCGTCACGTCATTGCTCGCGAAGGTTCGACCTCCGCATGATCACACTCGGTCTAAACTATTCTCAGATGCACGATTCCTCCGCCTGCATTGTCCGCGATGGCGAGCTTCTCTTCGCCGTCGCCGAAGAACGCATCAGCCGCCTCAAGCACGATGCCCGCTTCCCCCACCTCGCCATTCAAGCTTGCCTCGATTTCACAAAAATCTCTCCCGGCCAGATTGATGAGGTTTGTTTTGGATGGCAAACTCCGGGCGCAACTTTTCGCCACGACCTGAAGCTTTTCTTCACCGGCCGTTGGCCCGTCGGCTATTTCAGTGTGCTGAACTCTTCGCGCCAGTTTCTCAGCATGCGGCACCAGGGCGGCGGCGCGCGGTGCTTTTCCCGGCAAATTGGCCCCTCCAAGGCACAATTCCGTTTTGTGGACCATCATTTCGCCCATGCCATCAGCGCCTACTCCTACTCTGGCTTTGACGATGCTGCCATCGTTGTCATGGACGGACGCGGCGCCTGGGAGGCCACCTCCATCTGGCGCGGCAGCAAAGGCCGCATCGAGCATCTGCAAACCATCAACTGGCCCGATTCCCTTGGCCTCTTCTATGCCCGCTTCACCGAATTCCTCGGCTTCACTCCCAATGCCGACGAGTGGAAAGTCATGGGCCTCGCTCCTTACGGTGAACCCGGAGTGAATCTCCGCGCATTCCTTGAGCCAGAAGCGTCTCCCTACAAGGTCCACAGCGATCTGCTGATGGGCGACGGCAGCGGCTCCTTTGCCGGCTGGCCGGCAGCGCTGGGCTCTCCGCGTCTCCCCGAAACCGACATCGATGGCCGCCACAAGAATATCGCCTTCGCCGTTCAGGATTTGTGCGAAGCCGCGATGATGAGCGTCGTCCGCCTCGCTCTCGAGAAAGCCCGCAGCCGCAATCTGTGTCTTGCCGGGGGCGTCGCTCTTAATTCCAAAGCCAACGGCAAAATCCTTGCCTCCGGCGTTATCGATAACCTTTTCGTTCAGCCCGCCGCTGCCGATGATGGCGTAGCCCTCGGCGCCGCCCTCGCGCCCTATCTCGATGGTGGCCAACGCCTCCCCATCAAGCCCATGCGCCACGCGTATCTCGGTCCCGCATTTGATGACCATGCCATCGAAGCCGCTCTCAAGACCTACAAGATTCGCTCGTCGCGGCTCTCTGATCCCGCTGCCACCGCGGCGGAGCTCCTTTCCCAAGGCAAGATCCTCGGCTGGTTCCAGGGCCGCATGGAGTTCGGCCCGCGCGCCCTCGGAAGCCGTTCCATCCTTGCTGATCCCCGCGATTCGGAAATGAACGTTAAGGTCAACAACGCGGTGAAGTTTCGCGAGTGGTGGCGCCCTTTCGCGCCCTCGCTCAAAAAGGAAGCCGCGCCCGAATTTCTCGAATCCGCCTTTGACTCGCCCTTCATGATTCTTACCGCGCAGGTGCGCCCTGAAAAACGCAGCGTCATTCCCTCCGTCACGCACGTTGACGGTAGCGCCCGCCCACAAACCGTCGAGGAGGAAGTCAATCCGCTCTATTGGCGGCTCATCGACGAATTCGGCAAGCGCACCGGCGTTCCTGTCATCATGAACACGTCGTTCAACCTTCGGGGTGAAGCCATTGTCCACACCCCCACGGATGCCATCCGCACTTTTTTCAGCTCCGGCATGGACGCCCTGGTTCTCGGCAGCTTCCTTGTGGCGAAATAAAATGCGGGAACCCGGCAACCGCCTCGCGAATCTTTTCTTGCGCTTCGCTTCGCCCTTCGCTGAACTGCGCCGCCTTCCCATCATTGGCGATTTCCTCAAATGGGCTGGCCGCAAGCTTCTTCCTCGCGATACCCTCGTCTGGATTCAGATTCAGCACGGCCCCGCGGAAGGCCTTTGGATACGCGTCAATCCGCGGACCGGGCGAAACGTCCAACAGGGGATCGGCGAACCGCAAGTCCAGCAGGCGCTGGTGGATCATCTCCGGCCCGGCATGACGTTTTATGATCTCGGAGCGAATATCGGATACTTTTCGCTCATCGCTGCGCGCCTGGTGGGGCCCACGGGACGCGTGATTTCATTTGAGGCCGATCCTGAAATCGCGGCGCGCCTGCGCGAGAATCTGGCGCGCAATAATTTCTCCCACGCGAGTGTTGAGCAGAAAGCGGTTTGGTCGGAAACCACGACCGTGTCTTTTGCGCGTGCGGACCCGGCCACTTCGCCGGACCGCGGTTTGGGCCATGTGTCCGCCGATTCATCCCGAGATACCATCACGGTCGGAGCGGTATCTTTGGACCGTTACGTCACCGCGGAGGATTGTCCGGATTTTCTGAAGTGTGATGTCGAGGGAGCGGAAGCGGAGGTTTTCCAGGGCGCCAATCGGCTGCTGGCGGAAAGGCGCACCATTCTGCTCGTCGAAATGCATGGTCCGGAAAATCACCACACGTTGACGGAGAAATTCGTG
>DATNHU010000321.1:0-3902 GCA_035604795.1 Candidatus Limnocylindrales bacterium | reverse complement strand
TTCGCCCGCCGCTGCGGGCGTGGCCATGGGAGCGCGATTCGCTGCGGCTCCGTGGCCCTGAGGGGATGATTCGCTGCAGCCCCACGGCACACAAGAGAGGTAACAAGAATTAAGGCCAAATGCCCAAATGAGGAAAACAATGCCCAGAAAAAATGATTCATCCGCCTACGGAAGAGGTGAAGTCCCCGATGCCGATCGCTGCCGTTTCACTTCCACTCACGGAAACCGCTGCGCCAATCCACATAATGGCGCCGACCATAAATTCTGCATCGTCCACGAACGCCAAATAGAAAAACGCGATGACGCCAAAGCCCGCGCCGTCTCGGAGCAACTCCTCAGCGGCGGTTCAAATCTCCACAATCGCCAGGAAGTCGGCCGCGCCATGGCCCAGCTCTTCATTCTCATTTCGCAAAAGCGGATCTCGCGCCGCGACGGCGTCCTGCTTGCTTACGTCGCCAGCCTGCTCCTCCAAACCATGATTCCCGTAAGCGACAAGCCCACCCCGGAAGACCATCAGGCCCTCGTTCGCAACTTCCTCAAGGGTATGCCCCGCCCCGAGCGCGATCGCTATCCCGACGACGAGACTCCCAACGCTCAAGATCAGGCGGGGTCCTAATGATGCAGCACCGAAATCGTCACCTCGAGTGGCACAGCCCGCCGCGGCGGGCTGTGCTATTTGGTCTGCGAATGGAGATTCAAGGGCCGCTATGTCACAATGAACGTGTCCTCAGGTCGGGCGTACTCTCCAATTCATGAACGAACAGCGCACGATTTACAGGGAAGTTCTGCCCAACGGTTTGGTGGTCATCACCGAACCGATGCGGCATGTGCGTTCGGTTTCCGTTGGTATCTGGCTGTGCTCCGGATCGCGCGGCGAAGCGGCGGGGCAAAACGGTCTGGCGCATTTCACCGAGCACATGGTCTTCAAAGGCACCGAGCGGCGCAGTGCCGAGGAAATCGCGCGCTCCGTGGACAGCATCGGCGGCATGATGGACGCCTACACCGCCAAGGAAATGGTCTCCTTCAACGCCAAAGTGCTCGACGAGCATCTGCCCATCGTGTGGGAGGTGCTTTCCGATCTCGCGCTGCGCCCGTTGTTTGACGAGGAAGAAACCACGCGCGAAAAGCAGGTGGTCCTGGAAGAAATCAAAATGGATCAGGACAATCCTGAATCCGTGGTTCACGAATTGATGGTGCAGAATTTCTGGAGCGGCCACTCAATTGCCCGGCCCATCCTTGGCACTCCGGAAACGGTGCGCGATTTTTCACGCGCCGCGCTGGTTGAAGGTCACCGAACTTGGTACGTACCCAATAATATGGTGGTGACCGCCGCGGGGCACATCGAGCACTCAAAGTTGCTCGATCTCGTCACGCGCGAATTCGGAGACCTGCCCTCCGGCCAAGAAACCGCGCCCGGCCCGGTTCCCGAACCACATGCCGCAATCGCCTCACAATCCAAGCGCGAGCTTGAGCAGGTGCACCTGGTGGTCGGCGTGCCTTCCGTGCCGCTGGCCGATGAACGCCGCTACGCCGTCGCGGTCCTCAACACCGTTCTCGGTGGAGGCATGTCCTCCCGCTTGTTCCAAAATATCCGCGAAAAGCAGGGGCTGGCCTACTCTGTGTTCAGCGAGGTGAACCCCTATTCCGATGCTGGAATCATGTCGGTTTATGCCGGCACCTCCCTTGAGAATACTCAAAAAGTTCTCGGCCTGATTTCCGAAGAATTGCGCGCCATCAAGCGCGACCCGGTAACCGTAGAAGAGCTGCGCCGCGCCAAAGACCATCTGAAAGGCTCGACGGTGCTGTCGCTCGAATCCACCAGCGCGCGCATGTCCAACCTGGCCCGCCAGGAAATGTACTTCGGCAAATTCTTTTCCACCGACGAAATCCTTGCCGCCGTGGAGGCGGTCACTCGCGAAGAGGTCCAGGCTGCCGCCATCGACTTCTTCAAGCCCGAACTGGTTGCCGCCACCATCGTCGGGAACCTCAACGGCTTCCAGTTGAGCCGCGAACATCTCGCCTGCTAGCCTCATTTTGTTTGGGAGTGGATAACCCCTCCGTAAATATTGTCATCCATTACCTGCGAGGAGGGATTATGAAAATTCTGCATGCAGTCGGTTTGGGGATTCTGGTTGTCAGTGCTTCATCGGTTCCCGCTCAGGAATTTGGTATCAATCGTGATAACAGAAGCATCTCCGTGACGGTTACTCAGAAGCTCGAAGTGGATCCCGACATCGCTCAAATTACTTTTGGGTCGCAAACCTACGGCGCAACTCACGACGCTGCATATCTTGAAAATCTCCGCATCGCGGAACAGATAGTGAAAGCTCTCTTGGATTCAGGTGTGCCACGAGAAAGAATCGAGTCTCACAACCTCAGTCTTGATTTGCAAGACGAGAGTGACCAGAAAAGCTTGACCGCAGAACAGCGAAGTCAAAGGCGTTACATGGCGCATCAGAGCTGGACGGTGCGCGTAGCAGTTGGGGATGCTCAGAAGATCGTAGATATCGCTGTTCACGCGGGCGCAAATCAGGTTGAAGATGTTACATGGGACGTAAGCGATCCAGACGCATTGGACGCGCGGGCGCGCCGAGCCGCCTTGGAAAAGGCCCGAACAACAGCGGAGGAGATTGCTAACGGCTTCCACGGAAAACTGGGTCAATTGCTCTACGCGAGCAATTCGTCTGATTCAGAATTGCTTTATGTGCCTGGATCCGGGTTTTCAGACCTGTCGGTGAAGGACAAATTTATAGAAAAATTCTGGCAAAAGCGCAATCTTCAGCTTTTCCCAAAGAAGATTACGCGCGAGGCCGAAGTGCACGCCGTATTTGCGTTGGAATAGTAATGCGGCATTCAGGATTGGCATTGACGCGCGGGCCGCGCTTTGCCATCATCGCCGCAGCGCTTTTTCGGGATTCTTCGGGGGCGGGCGATCGGCATACGCGTATCCATTTTGGCGTCGGGAAGCTCGGGCAACCTGACGCTCATTGAGACCGAGACCACGCGCGTGCTGGTGGACGCGGGGCTGGGCAAGCGGGAAACGCTGCGCAGGCTCGAAGCGTTGAGCCATCGCATCGAGCGGCTCGACGGCATCGTCATCTCGCACGAACACAGCGACCACGTGGGCGGGTTGCCCCAAATCCTGGGCCTCTGGCGCACCACCGTGTTTTTCACCGAGGCCACCCACCGCGCCACCATGCAATGCATGCCGGAGACTTCGCACAAGCGCGTCACGCACGTTGAACATTTTTGTCCCGGCGACCGCTTCGACATCGGCGACATGGAAGTCGCGGCGTTTGCCATTCCGCACGACGCCGCCGATCCGGTGGGATTCACGTTCCGCACCAACGGCACCAAGGTCGCGATTGTCACCGACCTCGGTTATCTGCCGGAACTGGTGAAGCATCACCTGCGCGGCGCGGACTGCCTGATCCTGGAATCGAACCACGATTTGGAAATGCTGAAGGTTGGCCCGTACCCGTGGCACATCAAGCAGCGCGTGATGAGCCGTACCGGGCATCTTTCCAACGACGCCGTCAGCGAATTCCTGGCCGACCCGGAAGGATTTGACGGAGAGGCGCGCTATCTTTTCCTCGCGCACCTTTCGGAGACCAACAACAACGCAGACGTCGCGGAAATTTCCGCCGTGGAAGCGCTCCGCCGCCGCCCGGCCGAAGTTTCTTTCCGCGGAGAGCTTCGCGTAGCTTCGCAACGCATCCCCATGGGGCCGTTTGATTTGTCGAAAGAAACCGACAGTTTTCCCGCAATCAACAAAGCCATCGCCTGAAGATCCCGGATCGTAAGGGAATGTAGAGTGCTTTTTGCCGCGTGGTCCATGTCGCAGGCCTGCTGGGAATAAATTCTTATTCGTATCGTAAGGCGATGAGAGGATCCACGCGAGT
>DATNHU010000320.1:0-3480 GCA_035604795.1 Candidatus Limnocylindrales bacterium | reverse complement strand
GTATGTGACGGGATCATATTTCTTGCCGGCGGCTTTCATGATTTCGATTGTGGTTGGAATTGTCGCAGAGACGCGAGCGTCATTGCCCGCATAAAAACCGTAAACCGGCGCGGTGATGGATGCGATTTCTTGAGGCCCGGTGCCGTAGAACACAAACGCGGCGGACAAATCCTTGCGGTTTGTGGCAAAGCGGAAGGATTGGCTGCCTCCCCAACAGAATCCGGTAACGGCCAGCTTGCCGTTCGCGGAAGGCAGCTTGCGCACGTAGTCGGCGACGGCGTTCAGGTCGGCGGTGACCACGTCGGGATCAAGTTTTTGTACGGCCGCGGTGACATCGCTCTGATTTACGAAGGCGCTGGTGCCGCCGCCATTGGGGCCGAATCCGGAAAGAAGATCGGGCGCGATGGCGATGTAACCTGCGGCGGCAAGCTGATCGGCGACGGTGCGGGCCCAGTCACTGAGGCCGAAGATTTCGTGGATGACCAGGACGGCGGGCGCCTTATCCTTGACCTCGGGATAGACGATGAAGGCGTTGACCGTTCGGTCGCCGTGCTTGACCGCGACCCACTCCTGGTGGCGGGGGGATTTGTCGAGAATTTGTTTGGCCCAGTCCTGACCAAAAACTGGAGCGACGATGAAAAGGAATGCAGCGAAAGCGATGATTGTACGTTTCATGGGGAGGAAGTCTATCCCAGGAGAGATTTTCAGCCAAATCCGGACGCGGACTTGAAATAACACGAGAATATGACTATAGTGACCATAGTGACTACATTGGGAGCGAATCGATGGGCAGAACACAAAGTACCTGGGCAGTCGCAAAAGCGAAGGCAAAGCTGAGCAGCGTGATCGATCGCGCGCTCAGCGAAGGCCCGCAGACGATAACGCGCAGCGGCCGGAAAACCGCGGTGCTGGTTTCAGCGGAGGAATGGGAGCGGAAATCCAAGCGCAAAGGCAATTTGGCTGAATTCTTCGCTTCTTCCCCACTGCGCAATTCGGGCGTTCGCATCAAGCGAACCAATGACAAACCGCGAAAGGCCCGGCTTTGAACTTCTTGCTGGACACGAATGTGGTTTCCGAATGGGTGAAGCCCAGGCCGAACGTGAACGTGGTCCGGTGGCTCGCTGATTCGGACGAGGACCGAGTCTATCTGAGCGTGATTACGTTTGCGGAGATCCATCATGGGATCGAAGAAATGCACGCGGGGCGCAGGCGTGACGCATTGATTTCGTGGTTGCATGACGACCTTGCGGCGCGGTTTGGAGATCGCGTGCTGGATGTAAATATGTTGGTGGCAAAAACCTTGGGAGCGGTGATGGCGCAGAGCCGGCTAAAAGGCGTGAACCTTGGAGTTTCGGACGGTTTCATTGCCGCCACAGCTATCTCTCACGAACTTACGCTGGTGACGAGGAACAAAAAACATTTCGAGCGATTGAATTTGCCGGTGCTTAATCCGTGGCGCGAGATGGAATAGGGAAATCAGATGATGCATTCACGGGCTTTGACTCTTCACAGGATTGGAATGCTGGCTACAAATCGTACTGGTTAATTGGACGATTTCGTGGGATAAATCGCGATACGGGGCGCTGCAATTCCTGGCAGGAACTCGTGATGAGATTCCGTCTTGCCGCATTACTGACATTGACATTTCTGATAGGTTCTCCTTCGATTTTCGCATCGTCGAACGATGACAAGGCTGCGGCGGCACATCTGAGCAAGGGCATGCTGCTTGCAGAAGGCGGAAACACAGACGGAGCGATTGCGGAATATCGCAAGGCCCTACGAATCAAGCGAGATTATGCAGACGCGCACAACGATCTCGGGCTGGCGCTGGTGAAGAAGAAGGAATACGACACAGCGATTGAAGAATTTCGCGAGGCGGTGCGGCTGGAACCCGAAGACGCGGTCGCGCACTTCAATCTGGCGATTGCGCTGCGAGCCAAGGGCGATTTTAATGGGGCCATCGAGGAATATTACTCGGCGGTGCAATTCGCGCCCGACATGACGGAGGCGCGATCGAATCTGGGCGCGATGCTGGATGACCGGGGCGACTATGCGGGAGCGATTGAGCAGTACCGCGCGGTGCTCCAGCGGGACCCTGAGCAACCCATCCCGCACAACAATCTGGGCAGCGTGCTGTTGAAAACGAGGCAAGTGGACGCAGCAATCGCGGAGTTCCGGCAAGCGATTAAACTGAAGCCGTCATATCCAATCGCCCATTTCAATTTGGGGCTGGCGCTTTGCGAAATGGGAGAAGTGGATGCCGGAATGGCGGAATACGAGGAAGCGTTGCGGCTGAACCCGGATCATGCCAAATCGCACTACTATCTCGCCAAGGCGTTGGACTTGAAGGGCCACCCGGATGAAGCTGCGCGCGAGTATGCCGAGGCACAGCAATTGGATCCCCGACTGAAACCGCCGACTGTAATTCTGCCCAAAAAGTAAGCCCTGCCGATCCAAGAAGATCCACGGTTCAGGCAATCTTCAGGTGATTCGGGCTAGAATTAAAGAGATCTCGTTCAGGTCATATTTACTATGCGCTCGGGCATTTTGTGCCTACTGTTGCCCCCGCGACCGAATCAAGACGGGTGTTGAGGTCGAGCAGAATGAATTGGATGGATGTAATGCGAATTTCGATGGTCACGCTGAGCCGCAACAAATTGCGGACTTTCCTGACCATGCTGGGGATCACCATTGGAATCGCGGCGGTGATCTGCACGGTCGCGCTTGGCGACGGTGGCTCAAAGCAAATCGAGGCGCAGCTGGATAACCTGGGCGACAACATGGTTTGGGTGGAAGCGGGAGGAAGGAACCTGCAGGGGGTGCGAACGGGGAACGGTGCCACGAAATCACTGCGAGTCGAGGATGCTATGGCCATCCCAATTGCCATCTCACAAATCAAGAGCGTTTCGCCAAACACTGACGGACACATCCAGGTTGTGTACGGAAACAAGAACTGGGGAACTCAGTTCAGGGGGGACTCGCCGGAATATATAAGCATCCGTCGCTGGACGATCGCAGCCGGCGCGATGTTTACAGCAAAAGACGTGGAGAGTCTGGCGAATGTTTGCGTGTTGGGACAAACCATAGTGGAAAATCTGTTTGGTGACGAGGACCCTGTCGGAAAGACGATTCGGATCGGCACGATCCCCTGCCTGGTCACCGGGACACTGGCAAGCAAAGGACTGTCGCCCTATGGAGGCGATCAGGATGACTTCGTGTTGCTGCCCTATACGACAGCGATGCATAAACTGCGCGGCGTCGATTGGCTGGATGACATCTATTGCTCGTCGACCTCTCCGGAAGAAATTGATGTTGCCACTCAACAGATAAATTTTCTTCTACGTCAACGGCACCATATCCGTCCCGACGAGCCTGATGATTTCAATGTCCGCCATCCCGAAGATATTCTGAACGCGCGAAAAGAGGCCAGCCGTACGTTCGGGATGATGCTCGCTGCAACGGCCTCCGTGGCGCTGGTGA
>DATNHU010000319.1:0-8374 GCA_035604795.1 Candidatus Limnocylindrales bacterium | reverse complement strand
ATCTGGATTACCGGGCTCTGTGCATTTCTATTCTCACCACGACTCAAGGTTTATCGCCCGCTCGGCCTGAGTTATCTGATCACTTACGCAATTCTCTTCGCTCTCCATGGCAAGAATTACTACCTCGCTCCGATTTATCCCATGCTACTGGCGGCTGGCGCGGTGGTGATCGCGGCGGCGCTGGAACGCCCAAGCCGAGCTTGGCTGAAACCTGTAATCGTTACGCTGCTGCTCTCCGGCGGCGCATATTTTGCACCGGTAGTTGTGCCGATCTTGTCCCCCGACCACTTCATCAGCTACATGAGATACCTTCCCATGAAGATCCCAGTGATGGAACACAGCCACGCCAGAGCCGTTTTGCCGCAGTGGTACTCTGACCAGTTCGGCTGGGAGGAGATAGTGCAAGAAACTGCGCAAGCGTGGAATCAGATCCCCGCAGCTGATCGAACCGATTGCGGAATTTTCGCCCAGGATTATGGGCAGGCCGGCGCTATTGATTTTCTTGGCAGGCGCTATGGTTTGCCCCCGGCGCTCAGCGGCCACCAGACATACTTTCTGTGGGGGCCCAGAGGATATAGCGGCAAATGCATGATCGTTCTGGACGACACGAAAGAAACTCTCGAAGGACTTTGGGATCACGTCGAATTCGTAGGCACGTCCGCAGACAATCCTTATGCGCTGGAAAAGAACATCGACGTCTTCATCTGCAGAGGACCAAAATTTGGCACGCTTGCCGAAGTCTGGCCGAAAGTGAAGAAGTGGCGCTAAAAGAATTCATATTATTCGCTGCGGCCATATTGGTAGGAGAGCTTGGCCGCCGTAGTTGGTACAGTGTTGGCGCGAATCTGCCTTGGAAACGAAAACCCATCCCGCCACGTGGAAGATTTGGCTGGCATTCGCGATCATTTATTTTGTGTGGGGCTCCACGTTTCTCGCCATCCGCGTTGGCGTTCGCGAAGTTCCCCCATTTCTCCTTGCAGCAATACGCTTTTTGATCGCAGGCCTGGTTCTCTATGTGTGGAGGATCGCGCGTGGTGAGCATTCACCAACCGCCCGCCAATGGCTGTCGGTTTTCGTTCTCGCGCTCCTGATGTTCGCCTTCGCCTACGGACTGTTATTCTGGGCCGAACAGCGCGTGCCCTCGGGAATTGCCGCGGTCATACTGGCCACGATCCCAGTGTTCATGTCCATGTCGGAAATCGTCATCCTGCAAACGCAGAAACTCACACCTCGCCTGGCCCTGGCGCTGGCCATCGGTATCGGCGGAGTGGCAGTGCTATTGAGTCACACGGTCGCCCTCGGCGGCGCGTCCATCGACAGGGCAGGCGCTGTGGCATTGATTATTGGAGCGATAAGTTGGTCGATTGCAGCCGCACTGACACGCAGGCTGCCGCTGCCGTCATCCAAAGTCATGAGCGCGGGCGCGCAAATGTTCGTTGGCGGAGTGCTACTCGCAATCGCCGGGGCCGTGCTGGGAGAATTTCACCGTTTTAACCCTTCCAGCGTCTCCCGCGAAGCATGGCTGGCTTTGCTTTATCTAATTATCGCCGGCTCCATCATCGCCTTCACCGCTTACGTGTGGCTCCTCCATCACGAATCGCCCACAAAAGTCGGCACCTACGCGTATGTGAATCCGGTCGTGGCCGTGCTGGTTGGATATTTCTTCGGCGGGGAAACGCTCGGCCTGCGAACGATCCTCGGGTCCCTGCTCGTTTTGGTCAGTGTAATCGTGATCACGACCACTCCGGCAAGAAAACCTGCAGTGACCGCTTAGCTTCATTGACTTGCCTCCAATACGCAAACCAAGATTTCTGGACCCTTGCGTTCCGACCCGCGGTTTGCTGAGTTGCTGCGCAAGGTTGGCCTGCCTCGATAGCGAAAGCCCGAATCCTCCATTTGAAAACCGGCCCTTCAAGTATAATGACGAACACCTGCAAAATCAGGAGACAACGTGGCATCCGCACCGGCCGTTTCGACCACCGTCTCATCACCGCCCCTGCGCGTTGAGGGTTTGGTGAAGCGCTTCGCCGCGCTGACAGCAATCAACGACATCTCCATTGAATTGAAAAACGCCGAATGCCTGGGATTACTCGGCCCCAACGGTGCTGGCAAGAGCACGTTGATTCGCAGCATCGTTGGCCGCGTCATCCCTGACTCGGGCAAGGTGACGGTCTTCGGCGATCCCGCCGACTCGGTTGGAGCGCGTATGGCCCTGGGATGGGTTCCTCAGGAATTGGCGCTCTACCCCCGGTTAACCTGCCGCGAAAACCTGGAAGCTTTCGGCCTCTACCACGGCATGAGTCGCGCCGACCTGAAATCCGCGATCACCTGGTGCCTGGACTGGGCTGCGCTCACCGATCGCGCCGGCGATCTGGTCAAAGTCCTCTCCGGAGGAATGAAGCGAAGACTGAACATGGCCGCTGGAATTATTCACCGCCCCAAGGTCATCTTGATGGATGAACCAACCGTCGGCGTGGACCCGCAATCGCGCAACCGCATATTTGAAATGATCGAAAAGCTCCACAGCGAAGGCATTTCCATCATTTACACAACGCACTACATGGAGGAGGCGGAGCGCCTCTGCGACCGCATCGCCATTATCGATCACGGTCGAATCATCGCTCTGGGAACCAAGGACGATCTCGTGCACAGCTCTTTCGGGTCGAGCAGCGAGGTCCTGGCGCGTTTCGGGGAGGCTGACGAGAGCGTGGCCGCGTGGGTGAAACAGCGCGGGGGCAAGTTTGAAAACGGCATGGCGCAATTCACGATCGAGCACGCCACTGAAATCAGCGGTTTGCTGGACGCAGCAGCCAAAGCAGGCCACGAATTGGATGACGTCTCATTGAGAAAGCCGAATTTGGAATCCGTATTTCTGAAATTGACCGGAAGGGAGTTGCGCGATTGATTGCTCCCATAGTGCGCACGTCACTCATATCGCTGAAGCGCGATCGGGGCGCACTGGTCTTGAGCTTCATCCTGCCGGTGGCGTTTTTCACCATCTTCGCCGTCATTTTCGGCGGCCGCCGGGATAGCACGCCCAAGGTACGGGTCCTCGTCGTGGATGAAGACCGCAGCCCAACCTCACAGAGACTGCTCAAGGGTCTTGACGCCGAAGGGTCGCTCACCGCGCTCGACAGGCCCGCACCAAAGAACGGCGTAGAGCAGCCCGAGTACACAGCCGAGACAGCGGAACTCGCTGTAAAAGCGGGAACGGCGTCGGTGGCAATCATCATCCCTCGCGGCTTCGGCGCGCATCCGCTCTCTTTCGGCCCGGATCAGACCGGCTCGACCATCCAGCTGCTCAAAGACAGCAGTGACATGATCGCGCCACAAATCGTCGAAGGCCTTCTTCAGAAAGTCGCCATGACTTCGATGCCCGACTCGATGATCGAGCAGGGTACCAAGTATTTTGATGAGTATGCCGGCGGATTGACACCGCAGCAGCACAAGATAATAGAGGACCACTTGAACGACCTGCGCAGGGAACAGAGCGCGGCAGACGGAGCAGCCGCATCGGTGGGGCGAAGCGCAGCCACGACTCAAAACGCCGGCAGCAGAGGGATGCTCCTTTCCGTGACCTCGCGCGACGTCGTCGGCGAAAACAAGAACAACCCTATGGTCTCCTTTTACGCGGCGGCCATCGGCGTCATGTTTCTGCTCTTCACCGCCAGCGGCACAAGCGGTTCACTGCTCGACGAAGCCGAAAGCGGAACTCTCGACCGCGTGCTGAGCAGTCGCGTTACCATGCGATCGTTGTTGGCGGGCAAGCTCTGCTACGGTACCGCGCTGGCGTTCGCGCAATTGGTAGTCATGTTTGTCTGGGCCTGGCTCCAGTTCAAGATCGAGTTCATTCCGCACTTGCTTGGTTTTGCGATCATGGGCATTTCGACGGCATTCGCCGTAAGCGCCTTCGGGATGCTGCTCGCCAGCATTTGCCGCACGCGCGCGCAGTTGGGCCCTCTTTCCACGCTGGTAATTCTGATCATGTCCTCGGTCGGTGGAAGCATGTTTCCAAGATTTCTTATGCCGGAGGACATGCAAAAAGCCGGGCTGTTGACCATCAACGCCTGGGCGATCGACGGCTTCACCAAAGTTTTCTGGCGCGATGAGCCGATTTCACACCTGTGGCCCCAGGTCCTGGTGCTTGTCGTTGTCGGTTTCGTGTTATTCGCCATCGCCCGCAGGATCGCGCGCCGCTGGGAATTCGCCTGACAAGATTCCCCGACGGCGTATAACCCGAAGCACTCCGCAGCCATTTTCAGTAGAATGGATCATTCCTTTTAGAGAGAGGGCAAACGATGGGGCTGTTCGATAGTTTGTTTGGCGGCGGAACCAGGCTGCGCTCGCCCGCGAGCGTTCGGCACGGCGGCAAGCGCCTGAGCGAAATCCTTGCGGCGCACCAGAAATATCACAGCGGTGATCCCGGTGGCGTGCGCGCAAACCTGGAAGGCGCGGACCTTTCCCGCGTGCAATTGTTTGAAGCCAATCTTGCCAATGCACTGATGGCCGGATGCAACCTGGAATCCGCATTCATAAAAAAATCAAAATTGGCCGGAGCGGATTTGAGCCGCGCCAATTTGCGCAAGGTGAAAATCAACAACTGCGATTTAACGGAAACTAAATTAGTTGGATCCGACCTTACCGAAGCGGATCTGAGCGGCTGCGAACTTTTCCGCGGCGACCTGACCGACGCGGTGGTGCGGAATGCCACTCTCCGTGGAACTGTCCTGCGGCAAACCAAACTGGTGAACACGGATCTGACCGGATCGGATATGGCGCTGGCCAGCGTGCGCGAAGTGGATTTGGCAACCGCAAAACTGGATCACGCGGACATGACCAAGGCAGTGGTCCGCGACAACGTAAAATCGGCGTAAGGGAATTTCAGTTCAGAAGACCTGGAGGATTTACTTCCCGCCGGAATCGGCCCCGGCCGCGCGCCCAAACCCGCGGCGCCGGATTTCGATGCCCAGCCGCTTGATTTTCTGGTTCAGTGTGGAGAGCGGAACCTGAAACCGCTCCGCCGCTTCCGTCTGATTCCATCCCGTGCGTTCCAGCATGTCCAGCACAATCCGCCGCTCGACCTCTTCCATCACCTGGAAGAGCGAGGGGTGCGGGTTATCCGCTCCGGTCCGCGCGCCCGGCTCTCCCGGCAGCGGCGGAATGAATTCGGTAAACCGCAGCCGCATTCCGTGCACAGTGTCTTTTCCACGCAGGCTTTCCGGCAAAATGTCGGCATCCAGCTGATCGCTGGTCGCCAGCACTACCGCGCGCTCTACAACATTTTCCAACTCGCGCACGTTGCCGGGCCAGTCGTAATCCATAATCAGCTTCAGGGCCCCATTGGTAAAGCGAAGCGGCTTCTTGGAATTCTCCTCGCAGTAGCGTTTCAGAAAATGCTCAATCAGCAGCGGGATGTCTTCTTTGCGGTCGCGCAGCGGAGAAAGCTGAATCGAAATGACATTCAAGCGGTGGTATAAGTCCTCGCGGAACCGCCCCTCGCGCACCAGGCTCAGCAAATCCAGATTGCACGCCGCCACAATGCGCACATCCACTTTTATGTTTTCCGTGCCGCCCAGGCGCATGAATTCACGCTCTTGGATCACACGCAGCAGCTTAGCCTGCGTTTCGGCGCTGACGGTGGAAATTTCGTCAAAGAAAATCGTGCCCTGATCGGCAACTTCAAATAAACCTTTTTTCGATGCGATAGCGCTGGTGAATGCGCCCTTCACGTGCCCGAACAATTGCGATTCCAGCAGGTCGCCGGGAATCGAGCCTGTGTTCACCGGCACAAACGATTTATCTGCCCGCGGCGATGCCGAATGTATCGCCTTGGCGATCAGCTCCTTGCCGGTGCCGCTTTCGCCGGAGATGAGCACTGTGGACCGCGACGGCGCTACCTGCGACACCAGGTCAAATACCGAGAGCATTTTCTCGCTCTTGCCGATAATGTTGGGAAAGTTGTACCGCTGTTTCAGCGCGCGCTTCAGCTGCAGGTTTTCTTCGCGCAGCCGGCGGCCTTCCACGGCCTGAGCCACCTGCGCCAGTAGCTCGTCATTTGACCATGGCTTGGTGATGTAATCCTGCGCGCCGCTCTTGAATGCCGCGCGCGCCATGTCCACCGAGCCGTATGCGGTAATCAGAACAATGGAGAGGTCGGGATCGCGCCGGTGGACTTCCTTCAAAATGTCCAGGCCGTTGCGGTCCGGCAGGCTTACATCCAACAGCAGCAAATCGTAGGGTTTTTCTTCCAGCCGCGCCAGGCCTTCGCCGCCGGTTTCCGCGCTGGTGACTCCATATCCTTCCGACCCCAGCAAGAGTTCCAGGCCCTCGCGGATTTCCGCCTCGTCGTCCACGACGAGGATCGCGCCTCTAGACATGCGCCGCCTTCCGGGACACGGGGAATTCCAGACGGAACGCCGTACCGCGCCCCGGGGTCGAGCGCACGTCAATCTTGCCCGCGTGCTCTTTAATAATGCCGTAGCTCACCGAAAGGCCAAGGCCCGTGCCGCGCCCGGAAGTCTTGGTGGTAAAGAATGGATCGAAAATCCGCTTCAAGTGGTCGCTCGGTATTCCCACGCCGGAATCCGCAACTTCGACCTCAACGGAGCCGTTGTTGCAGATGGTCCTTACTTCTAATACGCCGCCCGAAGGCATAGCGTCACGCGCATTCATGAACAAATTCAAAAATACCTGCTGCAGGCGGTTGGTGGACCCCAGCACCGGCGGCAAATCGCCCTGAAGTTGGCGCACTACTTCCACGTGCGCGGTCTTGAACGGGTGCGTCACCAGCGAAAGCGTTTCTTCCAGCACGTGGTTCAGGTTCACCTCGGCAAATTGCGCTGAGCCCACGCGCGAGAAATTCAGCAGGTTATTGACGATTTCACTGGCGCGGAATGTCTGCTTCACAATCTTTTCGATCAACACGTTCCGCGGATCATCATTCGGGAATTGCTTGGCCAGCATTTGAATGTAATTGGAGATCACCGCCAGCGGCGTGTTCACTTCATGCGCCACCCCGGCGGCCAGCAAGCCCAGTGACGTGAGTTTTTCCGTCTGCATGAGCTGGTCTTCCAATCGCGCGCGTTGAGAAACATCGTCCACCAGGATCAGCCGGCCCAGTCGCTGGCTTTCCTTGCCCAGCAACGGCGTGATGGAAACGTTTACCACCAGCATGCGCCCTTCGCGGTTGCGCAGATGGAATTTATAAATGCTGGTAACGTGCTCCTCGTCCGCGCGCGCATCAATTTCCGCCACCAGGTCCTCGGGCAGCACGCCCACCATGTTCCTGCCGATGGCCTCGGCGCGCGGCACGCCAATTAAAAACTCAACCTGCGAATTCCACGACTCAATTCGCCCTTCCAGGTCCACCGCGAACACGCCCACGTGCAATGATTCCACGATGTTCTCGCTGAAATCCTTCAGGCGCTCGACCTGCGCGGCTTTCTGTTCCAGTGAGCTGTACAGCTGCGCGTTGTCCAGCGCGATGGCCACGTAGCTGGCAATTGTAAACAACAACTCCACGTCGTCCGACGACAGGAAATCGCCGTCTACGGTCTTGCCCAATCCCAGCATAGCTACGGTGCGTTCACGAATGCGGCAGGGGATAAAGTAATTCAGGTCCAGCCGCGTCAGCGATTGCCGCACCGTTGGCTCTTTTTCGGGAGGATTCCGCGGAGATTCGTAGAAAACATAACCGCGTGAAAATTCCGGACGCGCCGGATCGAGGAAGCTCAAATTGAGCGGTTCCTGTGCGATGGAATCATTCACTCCCAGGGCCCGCGCCATCCGCACCTGGTTGGCCTGTTCATCCACCAGAAAAACCGCGATCCGGTCCACCAGCAGTGTTTGTGAAATGCGGTCCATCACCGAAGCAAGCATCGGTTCGATGTGCACTTCGTTGGTCAGCGTCCGTCCAAATTCAATCAGCGTGCGGCGAAAATCCAGCCGGTCGCGGTAAAAAAAGCGGTCCAGCCGGCGCTGCGTCCAATCGCGGAAGGGCTGCAGCAAGAACGCGGCCAGCACAATCGCCAGCATGCCGCCCGTCGCGCCCTGGGCCCACGAAAAATTATGCGAGAGCTCGGCGATGCCGCCCACCACCAGGAAATACACCGCCACCACGCCCGCCGTCGCTGCCGTGTACGCCAGGCCGCGCTTGAAGATGATGTCCACGTCCATCAGGCGGTAGCGAATGATGGCATACGCAAAACAAAGCGGAATCAGCGCCAGTGAAAGAGTGGAGTATCTCCCCCACGCGGGCACGTTCTCGGGTGAGATCAGGAAGGGCACAATATAGAAAAGCACGAACGGCACAACCGCCAGCGTGCCCCCAAACACCCATTTCAATTGCTGGCGAAGAATCCCGGTCGGTGCGCTC
>DATNHU010000318.1:0-5205 GCA_035604795.1 Candidatus Limnocylindrales bacterium | reverse complement strand
CAGCTCGCCCTCATAACCGATTGGAAAAAGTGTTCGGGGACCATTTACATTTACTTTGCCGTCCGCTAACCTGATTTTGCCCGCCGTTTACAACCTTGGCCCTCGATTTAAACACGTCACGTTTCACAAGGAGCTGATCGAATATGCCTTCTAAGCCTCGTCTGAAGAAGTCGCCGCGCGCACCGCACCATCCCGTACGCGTCGTTCCATTGCACCGCCCCGGAGTCGCAGCCGCGGTAGCCGCTGCCGCGCCTCAGCTCACTTATCGCAATGGCCCGCTCCTGACTGGAGTCCAAGTTTTCACAATCTTTTGGGGCTCAGCCTGGCAGCAAGCTCCTAACAGTGATCTCAGCAACCAAATCAATCAATACTTCGACTTCATTCTCACCAGCCAGCTCATGGATCAATTGGGCGAATACAGCGTTCCAGGGCAGGCCATCGGTCACGGCTCGCGCATCGGCACTACGGTCCTGACGTCGCCGGACCCTGCCGCGTCCGTTCAGGATAGTGACATCCAACAAATGATCCAGCAGCAGATCGCGGCCGGAACCTTGCCGGCGACCACCAGCAATACACTTTATTTTGTTTTTCTGCCCAACGGGGTGCAGGTCGTCCAGGGAGGCGCCGCCTCGTGTCAGGATTTCTGCGGCTACCACGATACGTTCGGGAACAACGTCTTTTACGCCGTCATGCCTTATCCGGGTTGTTCCGGATGCACGGGCGGCCTGGCCGTGTTCGATGCGCTCACCTCTACCACCTCGCACGAATTGTGCGAGTCCATCACCGACCCGATTCCGGGGCAAGGCTGGTACGACGACAACAATGGTGAGATCGGCGATATTTGCGCCTGGAAAACGCGTGTGCTTGGCGGGTTCACCATCCAACTCGAATGGTCCAACCATGCAGACTCCTGCATTTAGAAACTGAACGCCCATTCGGCCCCTAGCGACACGCGGGCTTCGGCTGCGTGCGGAAGCTGGCGCTGCGAGCTGCGCTCTACGCAATTTGTGCGGGATTGCCGGCCTCTGGTTCGCTACACTTGTCCTCTTGGAGGACAAGTAGGCCGTGCTCAATCGCCGCGATTTTTGCATGAGGCTCCTCACGCTTCCCGCAGTCACATCAAATCTGGATTTTGTCCTACATTCGGCGTCTCCGGAATTTGACACGGCCGAAAACGGATTTCCGGTTGGGGATTTCACGCCGTTCGGTTATCTGGACAACCCGTTCCACTCCTGGAACCTCCATCGCAGCGGGATATTGAGGTCCTCCCCCGGAATCGGCTTCGGTTTTTATTTTCCTGCGGGGCCGGGGGGCTATTTCGATTACGCGAAGAACGGAATTTATGAGGCTCATCTCCGGTTGGGGTTTTTTGTCGGGGGACGCCGGTTTTGGATGCCGAAGGATTTTCGAGCGGGCCAACTGAGTTCTCCGTATCACAGCAAAAACATTTTCACTTATGCGTTTGCCGAGGAATCCACACAGGTGGAGTGCACTTTTCTTCAGGTGGGTGAGGATGTCCTCGCGGCAAGAATCGCTGTGAAAGGCGCCAAGCCGCAATCGGTGCGGGTACTGGCCGTGCTGGAATCCAAGCTGGGCGGAGCCGCTTGGTGGGGACGCGACGGCCTGGCGGGAGAGTACGACTCGGCCAGCGATGCGCTTTGGATACGGTCGTTCGCTGCCGGAAAAGTCTTCACGATTTTGGGTGATTCCCCAACAGAACGGCATTTCGTCGGAGAAACTGACACGGACCTGGACGCATGGTTCGACTCCGGTCCAAACGTCGAAAAAGGGATCACCTATTTCCCGAAACCGCTGTGGGGCGCGCTGCAATTCAAGCTTGACGTCATCCCCGGCGAGAAATCGGAGCGGACTTTAATTCTTGCGCGCGCGGAAAATGCTGAGGTCTCTACCGCGCAAGCGCGCGCATCTCTGGCTAAGGCACGCGACGAGCATTCGGCAAAACTCGCCGAGGACCTCGCATTCTGGAAGACCGCACCGGTGTTGGAGGGCGACTGGCCTGCGCATTGGAAACACGGCTGGGTCTACGATTTCGAGACGCTGCGAATGATCGTGCGTCGCCCTGTGGGCAATTTCAAACATCGCTGGGACGCGATGCAAATTCAGGCGCCCCGGACAGTTCTGGCGGAAACTTCCATCGATATGTTGGCGTTGAGCTATGCGGATCCGGCAACGGCCAAGGCGGTATTTCTCGGATTGTTCTTGAACGCGGCTTCGGACAATGTGCCCTGCGCGCGTGAGAACGGCGAAATGAACATGGTGGCGGTGGATGGCTCCGAGTGTGGCACATCGATTTCCTGGTGCTATCCGTTCTTTTGCGCACGATCCATCTGGTCCCGAAGTCGCGACAAACAGTGGCTGGCGGCAGTTTATCCCCATCTGGTTCGCTTGTTGCGCTGGACGCTGAAGAACAGGACGGACTCCGAACAGTTTGTTACCGGCAAATGCAGTTGGGAAACAGGGATGGATGCGGCGACAAGATTTCTGATCCAGCAGTCCACTGGCGGAGAGCTGATTGAATTCCTTCGTATTGTCGAATTGCAGGCAGCGACAGCCCAGGCAGCCAAAATTCTTGGACAGTTTGCGGAAGTGTTGGGTGAAGAGACTTCGGTCGCGGAGTGGGATAAGACTTACCAGGTTTATGCCGCCAAAACCCAAACTCTCTGGAAGGACGACTGGTTCTACGATTATGATACTCGCAACGGGAAACTCGTCACCACGGTCAGCAAAGATGTGGGCCAGGTCGCGCCTGTTTTTTGCGGGATCGCTACGAACGAGCAGATCGGCAAAATGCGGCCCACTCTCCGGAAATTCTTTGCGGAATCCGCGACAACACATCTGGCCCCCGCCGATGACTGGCAGGATGAATTGCATTGGTCTTCGCTCGTGCTGCCTTATCTGGAATCACTCCGGGTTGCCGGTGAATTGGAGCTTCTCTCGCAAGTGGTGCACGCAATTGCCGAGCGCGTTTATACCAGCACGGACCGTCGTTCCCTGACGGGCGATTCCAGCGGCGATGTCAGGGCAGGAAGCGGCACAAAGCAAAAATTGGGATGGCCCGGGGTGAGCTGCGAAATTTGGGGAGCGGAAGGCGCATACGGCGGGGAGGGCTACGGCTGGGGCGCGGTGCTTCCCGCCCACATCATTCGCAACCTGATCGGATTCCGCGACCCCGAATCGCCCGATGAGCTGCGCCTAGCACCCAATTTACCGGAAGCCCTAATGGTCACGGACAAAATGTATCGAGTGAGGAATCTGCAATTTTCAGGGGGATCGATGGATCTCGGAATTCAGGTGCTCGATTCGCGGCGGGTAAGAATTCAGGGGAGACTTGCGGGATCGGTGCGAATCAAATCGGTGAAGGATGCCTCAGGCACGAGCCCCGTACTTCAAGGGTCGGGGTCCGAATGGCAGTTTGAAGGCCTCAATCGCACGGATTATTGGGTTCGCGTCGCCAGAGTTTCCGCGCGCTAACGCGTGTTTCTTGCACCGGCAACAACGTCCCGCACCGCGTTCACAATCGAATCTGGACGCTCCAGGGGGATGTTGTGACCGCTGCCTTGAACGATGATCCGGGTTCCGCGTGTAGATAGATGCGTCAGGCGCATTTGCAGATCATCAATCCAAATCTGCTGAAATTTGCGATTATCCTCTTCGCTCAAACCATTTGCGAGGATTGCGTCGGGCTTTCCTCCTGCGGTCAGGATCACTAGCGGCTTTTCCCCAAGGTTGCCCGCTGCCCGCGCTTGCTCCGCACTGACCTGGATTTCCTCTAGCTCGCTGGCTCTGGCTTTCAGATATTTTGATTGAAGGTAGAGGTAGTCGCCGGGATAAATGCCCTGACCCCGCAGTTGAAGGCGAGCCAGTCCGGTGTCTACGTACAGAGGAGCCCACATCGCCTGGCTCTTGAAATGTCTAAGCAGTCCGAGCGATATTGAATCCCAGGCTTTTGGCAGCATCTGATATTGGTCTTCCTGCGGAGAGTCCACCAGGACCATTCCCGCTACTCCATCGGGATATTGGCCATTGAAAACGCGAACGTTGTAGCCGCCGAAGGAGTGGCCCACCAGCACGATGGGCCTTATTTCGCCGGCATTGTGGAGAAGCACGTGAAGCTCATTTGCTATCCGCGCGCTGGTGCGCGGCATTGGGCCTGGGTCACTGCTTCCATATCCCGCGCGGTCGTACGAGCAAACACGGGAGAATTTCGCGATTCCCTTCTGGACTTGGTCCCATTCGATGGAAATGTCTCCGAGTCCGGACTCAAGGACAACGGTTGGGGTTCCGGACCCTGTGCAATTAATTTGGAGGCGAATGCCGCCGGCGTCAACCAGGCGGCCAGGCTCAGGAAATGCGCGTGCATCCGAACGCATTTCAACCGACTGGTAAATCGCACTAGCCAATAAAAGCAAGGCAAGCAACACCAAGACCGCCAAAACGCCGCGATACAACCAGCGAATCACTCTCGTTCCCTTCTGCCCAGAGCTTCCCCATAGTAAATCGCCTCAGGAGTCATACCCCCTGAGGCGATTTTTCCTTTGCGGTCTAAACCGGACCTACGGCCGCGAGCTCATGGTCCGGGACGGATCCAGCTTCCCATCGGAATCTTTCGTCAGCGCCACAAACGTCGGATCGCTGCGAATCGAAAGGAAAACCGCATCCACTCGCGCTTCCATCATTTCTTTGCTGCGCACAGCCTGATAGCGTTCGTACTCGAAGAAGTGCCTCTTCAGCAGCGCCAGCGCCTTGTCCTTCTGACCTGTTTGCGCGTACACGGCCGCAAGATTGTAGGAAGCAGGTAGAAGATTTTCATTCGCCTTTGCAATCTTCAGCGCCTCCTCACCGTGTCCCGTGCCCGCCATGAACGCCGCGGCGAACACCAGGTTGTAGGGATCCTGCGGATCAAGCGCCAGGGCCTTCTGCAAATAGAAGTCTGCCTTCTTTTGATTTCCTTCGGAATTCCAATACACGGACAAATTGCGATAAGCCAGCGCGGTCGGGTAAGTCTCTACCGAGCTTTCCATCAACCCCAGCCCTTTGCCGAAATCGCCGTCATGAATGGTCATCTTGCCGAGGCCATGCTGCGCCACGGCTATCGAAAGAGGATCGGCGGGCATGGCCAAAATTTGCTCAAACACCGCGCGTGCCTTCACCCAATCCCCAATTTCGTGCCGATAAAGCTCGCCA
>DATNHU010000317.1:0-4247 GCA_035604795.1 Candidatus Limnocylindrales bacterium | reverse complement strand
AAAAGTGCGACGATGGCGCCGAGATGGAATAAGGTCATGAAAGAGGTGGTGACCCAGTTGATCCTATCGTCTCCGGCATAGGTCCTGCCCAAATCGTCGATGGTCATGGGGACGGAATTTCCTTCGGCTTTATTCAAGTTGACACATTCCCGGCCAGCATTCCGCATGCGCGCCGATTTCTAAATGACCTGAATTGAGTGCGTCCTCTAAAACGTTGCGGCCCACCAGCGGGAAACAAACTCAGAGCACCGCGTATAAGCATAACAGGATTAGAGGCCAGTCGAACAAAAAATCTTCGGAAGATATTCTGATCGCACAATGAGACAGCCCCTGAAACGCACTCAATTGTGAGCAAAATCACAATTTAAGGCCCGTACAGGGGAATTCATAACTTGTGAGTCTCCTCCTCATAAACGTTGCCCCATTCGGACGGCAAAAACTGTTCACAATTGAACAGAATGAGTTGATTGGCGAAATAGCCCTTCGCGCTCCCCAATTCCCAGGCAGGCCGCAAGCCGCGACCCTGACGAAGCAAGACTGACATGTTGATGGTAGGGGGTCTATAGTACTGTGCGGAAATGCGGCAATAGCCGGGAAACTTTTGCGGCAAGACTGTTGGTGGAAGTTGGTCGTTCCGATGCGAAATTTAGAGAGAGGTGATGGTCAATGAACAAGGGCGCGGACCTCATTTTCAATACTGTCAAATGGACTTTCCGTTTTTTTATTTGCACTCTTTTTGCATTTGCGCTGTCCTCTATGGGCGAGCCGTCTTTGCAGGCGCAATCCAAAACCAGCACTGAACCTCTCCAGCAATTGAATTCGTCCATCGAAGGCCTGATCCGCAAGGTTTCGGGGAGCGTTGTCCAGATTCTGGTGACGGGATATGGGGCAGTGGAAGAAAGCGACCACGCCCGGACGGATCTGATCGTCGGACGAGAACGGGCGATTGGATCAGGGTTCATCATTGATTCAGGCGGATACATTCTGACGAACGCACATGTGCTAAAAGGAGCGCAGAGGGTGCGCGTGGTTTTGCCGGCGGCATCCGCGAGCTCGAATCCGGTTACTCCCGTTTCCGCGCAAGTTGCCGTGGTTCCCGCGCGGATCGTTGGAATGGCGGAAGATATCGATTTGGCGCTCATCCAAGTGGACAACAAGAATCTTCCGGCACTTCCCGTGGCCAAGTATGAAGATTTGGTGCAGGGAGAACTGGTGTTCGCCTTCGGAAGCCCCGAGGGGCTTCGGAACACGGTGACCATGGGAGTGGTGAGCGCAACGGCCCGACAGACGGAAACGGATTCTCAGCTCGTGTATATTCAGACGGACGCACCCATCAATCCGGGCAATTCGGGCGGGCCGCTGGTCAACGTGAATGGCGAAGTGGTAGGCGTAAATACATTCATCCTTACGCAATCGGGTGGAAACGAAGGATTGGGATTCGCCATCCCCAGCAACGTAGTAAGCATCACGTATAGCCAGATTCGAAAGTTTGGGCACGTTCATCGCGCGCAAATCGGGGTCAGCGTCCAGACAATTACATCCTCATTAGCAAGCGCACTGCATCTCCCAAAGGACTATGGCTTGATCATTTCCGATGTTCTGCCCCGCAGCCCGGCCGAAACAGCGGGGCTGCAAGTCGGAGACATACTCCAGAAGGTGGATGGCAAGCCGGTGGATAACATCCCTTATCTAAGCTTCCATCTCATGGCGTTGGAGGCGGGAGACAAGATACACCTCGAAGTTCAGCGTCGCGCAGACCATCTGACCTTCGATGTACCCGTGGCCATTCCTCCTCACCAAGTGGATCAAATGGCCTTGCTCGCCAACCCAGATAATAGCCTGATCCGGCCACTGGGGGTTCTGGGGATTGAAATTGACGAGTCCATTGCGGCGCAACTGCCGGGTCTCCGCGACCCGCATGGAATTTTGGTGGTGGCCAAGTCGGCGGAGTATACCTCCGAAGCTCCGCTGACCACCGGGGATGCGATTCGTTCAGTGAATGGACTCGGCGTGGGAACGCTGGACGACCTTCGGACTGCGCTTAAGGCGATTCCGGCGAGGACTGCGATTGCATTGCAGATTCAGAGGAACAATGGGTTGCTGTTTTTGGCGTTCAGGTTGGAAGAGCAGTGAGGAGTCTTTCCATTCGCTCAGCCATACGTTCGGAAAGCTGGATAGGCCGATGCGACGGGCCACTGAATCTTACATTGGCGTCAAGAATCTTCAGGTCTTCCCGCGCTTGAGTCGTGGCGGCCACTGGTCCTTCGAGTCCGCTTGTCGCGGACTCTCGGGAAGACAGCGTCAGGATTGGGCTCAACTCTTGAGTAATTAAATTGGGGGCGAACTATGGGGGCGATTTACCAGGATTTGCGGTATGCGCTGCGGATGTTTTTGAAGAATCCGGGGTTCACTGCGGTGGCCATATTGACGCTGGCGCTGGGGATTGGGGCGAACACCGCGATATTCAGCGTGGTGAACGCGGTATTGCTGCGCCCGCTGCCCTACAGCAATCCTGCGCGGCTGTGTTTCTTGTTTGAGCGGCTTCCCTCGGCGCCGATTGTTGGGCCGTCCTATGAGAACTGGATGGACTTTCGGGATCAGGGGACTTCATTTGACGGGGTGGCGGCGGTGCGCAGCACTACGTTTACTTTAACGGGTGCGGGCGAGCCAGAGCGAGTGTTCGGACAGATGGCAACGGCCAATTTTTTCCCCTTAATGGGTGTGAACGCGACGCTGGGGCGAACATTCCTCGCGGAAGAAGATCGTGCGGGAGGGCCGCCCGTCGCGGTGATTACATTTGGATTCTGGCAAAGACATTTTGGAGGGGCGCAAGATGCGCCGGGAAAGAATGTAACGCTGGACAATCAGAGCTACACCATTGTTGGGGTGCTTCCCGCGAGCTACCAGTTCATTCAACCGATTGACGTGATGGTGCCGTTTGAGCCGTGGGCAAAAACGTTGCCGGACGATCGGAATTGGCATCCGGGGATTAATGCCATTGCGCGGCTGAAGCCGGGCGTGACTCTGGAGCAGGCGCAGGCGGAAATGGCGACGATTGCCAAGCGGTTGGAAAAACAATATCCGATTTATGACACTGACATGGGCGCGACCGCGGTGGGGATGCACGACCAGTTTGTGCAGAATGTCCGGCCGGCGCTGCTGGTGCTGTTGGGCGCGGTGGGACTGGTGCTGCTGATCGCCTGCGGAAATATTGCGAATCTGCTGCTGACGCGGGCGACAGGGCGGCGACAAGAGATTGCGGTGCGCATGGCCATGGGGGCAGGGCGGGCGCGGATACTGCGGCAACTGCTCACGGAAAGTGTGGTGCTTTCGTTTGCGGGGGCGGCAGCGGGATTGCTGCTGGCGTGGGTATCCATGGCGCCGCTGATCAAGCTGGCGTCCACCAACGTGCCGAACGTGGGGCCGATTGGACTGGACATGCAGGTGCTTTCCTTTGCGGCGGTGGTAGCGCTATTTTCGGGAATTCTGTTTGGGCTGGCTCCGGCGCTGCAGACGGCGCGGCTGGATTTACGCGGAATGTTGAATGATGCTTCGCGGGGGTCAACGGGCAGCGGGCGTCACATTCAATTGCGAGGTGTGCTGGCGGTTGCGGAAGTGGCCCTGGCGATGGTGTTACTGATTGGAGCGGGTCTGCTGCTGCGGAGCTTTGAACGGCTTCAAGATGTGTCGCCGGGATTCCAGCCGGCGCATTTGCTGGTGGTGGATGTGCCGCTGTCAACGCGGGCCATGCCCAAGTCGGCGCAAAGGATGGATTTTTTTGACCGGCTGATTCAACGCACCGGCGCTCTGCCGGGAGTTTCGGGTGTGGGAGCAGCAACGTCGCTGCCGGTGAGCGGAGGCGGGAGCGCGATCCATTTCAATATTGAAGGCCGCGCGCCGAAGACGGCGCATGATTACATTATTATCGGATACCGGCCCGTGGCTCCGGCGTATTTGCAGACGCTGCGGGTTCCGTTGATGCAGGGACGGCTGCTTGCGGATTCGGACACGGAGAAATCAGAGTACGTGGCGGTTGTGAATGAAGCCATGGCGCAGAAGTTTTTTCCGGGCGAGTCTCCGCTGGGAAAGCACATTCAAATTGGGGCGTTGCCCAGTACCGAAGTGCCGTGGATGCGCGTTGTCGGTGTGGTGGGGGACCTGAAACAGAATCTGGCGAGTGATCCAATGGCGGAGATGTACCTACCAGTTCGCCAAGCGGACGCGATGATTCCGATCTTCTCGCTTTC
>DATNHU010000316.1:0-3767 GCA_035604795.1 Candidatus Limnocylindrales bacterium | reverse complement strand
TTTCTCGGACACTCTCAACGGAACCACGACACCCTTGACGACCGTCACCCTAAATAGCCGCGGCCTCGCACAAGTTCCCAATTCTTCGCTGGCTCTGGGTACTCACTTACTAACCGCAAGCTATTCGGGTGATCCGAGCTTTTCACCCAGCGCCGGCGCCCCGGTCACCCTTACCGTGACCAAGGGAACCACTCAAACTTTTCTTTTTGTGCCCTCCGGAGCCCTTCCGAATTCTCCGGTACTCCTCCAGGCATTGGTTATTCCCAATGGGTCGTTCTTTCCTACCGGCACAGTCCAGTTTTTTTCCGGCTCAACCGCGATTGGAAACCCCACGCAGGTAACTAGTGAACTCGCATCTCTGAATATCGTCCTACCGACAGGTCAGGACAGCATCACCGCAACCTATTCCGGCGATTCCAATTTTACTGGTTCAACTTCTTCACCGGCCGTCATCGGAATCGGAAACCCGGATTTCAGAATCGCCGTCAATCCGGGAAATTTAACCGTTGCTGTAAACGCGCCCGCTACAGCGACTTTGCTCTTGAGCCCTGGCACTGGATTGGGATTCTCTGGACCCGTAACATTTTCTTGTTCGGGATTGCCCGCCTCGGGAGCAGCTTGCAGCTTTCAACCGCAGCAGCTCAACCTGGATGGATTCACCACCATGGCAGCTACGGTATCCATCAGTGAAACTGTAACCGGAGGCGTGAACCATGTGGCTGCGCGCCAACTAAATGCCCCGATCCTGCACGGCCTGGGCGGCTTGACCATGACCGCCCTTCTCCTGATTGTCGTATGGCCCATTAGGAATCGTTCCCGTAAACCCATCATCTTGCTCATACTCACGGCCCTTCTTTGCTCGCTGGCCGGATGCAACAACTCGAGTCCTACAACGAATCCCAACATCCCCGGACCGACTGCCGGCACCACCGCCATCATCACCGTGACTGCCTCGGGTAAATCCGGAACAACTGTCGTCAGTCACGCCGTGACCATGTCAGTCACATTTAATTAGCTCAATCAAGTTCTACAATCAGGTTTTCCCGGCCGGCCCTTTGCCTGATGGAATGTATCGCTGGGACTCAACCATATGGTCACATCGCCGGAATCCAGGGGATTCCGCGGTTTTTCCTTCCCGGCTGATTCTGTCGGGAACTATCTGACGACATCTTTTTTCGATTTATTCCCGGATGGCTCAGCGGAGTGAAAATCCCGCTTGCACTACATAAACAAATGAAAGCAGCCGTACCCCAACAACGCCCCGATAATTCCTCCCACCACCACATCACTCAGGAAATGCATCCCCAGAAGTATTCTGCTGATCGCGATACTCACAGCGCAAATGATCAAACAATTCTGTAATTGCGGATAGAACGCACCCACCGTCATCACGATCGCAAAAGCTGTAATGGTGTGCCCCGATGGAAACGAAAACTGGTCCGGCGGCAGAACTCTCGACCAGCAATGCGGCTCTAGTTGATTCGGCCGCTTCCTCCGGCTCATCCTTTTCATTGCCTTGAATACAACTGTCCCGATCGCCACCGCCAGCATCGCCGAACCCACCGCCGCAAATCGCTCTGGCCCGCCGTAAGTCAGCAAAATAATTCCCAGCGCGTACCACAGCCACCCGTCTCCGCATCGCGTCGCGGAAATCATCCACAACCGGATCCATCTCGGCGCGCGCCAGCGGTTCACGCGCCGCATCAATCGGTGATCGCGCGTCTCGATATAGCCCCACACAGCTCGTGCGGCGCTCATGCCCACTCCCCTGCCGTGGGCATCGCCAGCGGCCAGCGTTCACGGACTCTCGAGGATGGGATCACTCGTCCCGCCCAATGCCGGATAAATAATCTCTCCGCGGCGTAGTATCCAAATGTAACCGCCGGAATCAATACCGCCAGCGGTGCCAGCGCCGCCGTCCACCGCTCCTCGCGAAACATTTCAGCCGTCACACGCAACACATCCAACGTCACTTTGGCGTATCCACCTGTTTCCCCGCGCACTCTCCCATAGCCTTGCCACAACCCTTGAAAGAATTCATCCTTGGTCCGCGCGCCAGGCACTTCGGTGTACGCCGAACCTGCCGACGCCAGCGTGTGCGCGTCGCTTCCGCCAATCGCGATCTTCCGTGTCCGCGCAGCCAATCGCACCGCTTGGCGATTCGCCGCCGCTGGAATCGAACCGTTCCGAGTCTCCATCGCCGGAAAATATTCGCTGAACCAATTAAAATCCTCTTCTGCGCGCCGTCCCGTCAGCACGGAAAACACATGATTGATGCTGAAGAACAACCGGTGCTCCGTGAGGTAAATCAGTAGCGCCACCAGGTCATCCCGCCGCCGCTGAATCTCCACATGCTGCCGTTCGCTCAAATCGTAAATGCCAATGTGCGCCACGGTTCCGCTCGGCATCCGGCAAGTGACTTCTTCGCTCACAAAAAAATCCCGATACTGTCGCAAGGCCTGGCAGCCTTCTATCGAGTCGTGGTCGGTCAGGGTCATCAGTCCCATGCCCCGCCGCCTCAAAATCTCGTATACCTCATCAGGATCGCTGTAGCATTCTCGGCAAAACGAGGCTAGTACCGGGGTCGTGCACGCCCCCGATTCGTACGAGTGGACATGCAGGTCGCACTTCATGAAATTTTTGTAACATATCCCCATTACAATCTCGTGAAGCTAGGGCAAATATATGATTAACAAGGACTTAGTACTCTTACAGCACATTTTCCACAAACCGTGCCGCCCAGACCTCCGTTCTTGGCATCCGGCGTGCCCTCCTTGTGGCAATATTCTTCCTGCCGATGCCCACAAATGACCCTTCACCCAGCAAGAAATCCAGAATTGAGTTCGTTTTCTTTGATGCCGGCGGAGGCCATCGCAGCGCCGCCACTGCCCTCCAAATGGCCGTCGAGTCCCAAGGTCTCCCCTGGGATGTCCACCTTTTTAATTTGCAGGAAGCTCTCGACCACCTGGATCTGATGCGCCAGATCTCCGGCGTTCGCATTCAGGACACCTACAACTGGATGCTCAAGTCCGGCTTGACCCTCGGTAGCAAGCAACTCATGCGTCTGCTCCAATTCACAATCTCCATCTACCATCGCCCCACTGTGCGCCTCCTCACGAAGCGCTGGCGTGAATCTTCGCCCGACATGGTTGTCTCCTTCGTGCCCCATTTCAATAAGGCGCTGTGCGAAAGTTATGGGCGCGCCTTCCCCGGCCGACTTTACGTCACCATTCTCACCGACCTCGCAAACTATCCTCCGCGTTTCTGGCTCGAGAAACAGAGGCAGGATTTCATTTGCGGCACCGACCGCGCCGTCCAGCAGGTTCTCGATCTCGGACACTCTCCGGATCGCGTCTTCCGCGTGTCCGGCATGATTCTTCATCCGCGCTTCTACGAACCCATCACGGTGGATCGCATCGCCGAACGCCGCGCTCTGAAACTTTCTCCCGATCTTCCCACCGGCTTGGTCATGTTCGGCGGACAGGGCTCCAAGGTAATCGAGCAAATCGTCGACCGCCTCGACAGCTCGGATCTCAATCTCCAGCTCATTCTCATCTGCGGAAAAAATGAGGCCCTCGCCGAAAGACTCCGCTCCCGCAAAACTCGCATCCCAATTTTTGTCGAGGGATTCACCACACGAATTCCCTACTACATGTATCTCTCTGATTTTTTTGTTGGCAAGCCCGGCCCGGGTAGCATCAGCGAAGCCATCCAGATGCGTCTCCCCGTAATTGTGGAGCGCAACGCTTGGACCCTTCCGCAGGAGC
>DATNHU010000315.1:0-18187 GCA_035604795.1 Candidatus Limnocylindrales bacterium | reverse complement strand
CAATCAGCGCGCTGACCCAGGTTTCCAGCAAGAAGTCGGTCATCGCGCCACTCCTTGTGCACGCGCTTCCGGCGCCGCAACCCCCGCGGGCCATTCCTGGTACGGATATTTGAATTTGTTTTCCCGGCTGAACTTTAGCAGCGGCACACAGTATTTTGAAAACGGCTCCGGCACTCCGCCCATTTCACTCACGACGCGCGAATTCTCAAAAACAGTGTTCCAGTAAATGTACGGAAGAAAAACTTTCAGCAGCGAAGCGCTACGCCCAATGTTCCCTTTTCGATTCGCCAGAGAATTTACTGTGGCGCTAAATGTCCTTGCCAGGCGCGGAGAATACACTGGTTTTCTCTTTCCCGTGGCTGCCGCGAGCGCATTGGTAATTTGTCTGCACGTTTCCGACCCTGTGCCCGACGAGAGGTGGTACGTGTCGTGCCCGGGTTTATCTTTTTGGTGCAGCATCGCAATTGCCTTGGCCACGTAGTCCACCGGCACGATGTCAATCCTGTCGGCCGGACGCAGCGGCAGCACCGGCAGCCCCGCCAGAAAAACAAACGCGCGCACCATATCAAATTGCGTCGTCGCGCCGTACCGCGTATCCCCCAGCACGATGCTTGGCCGGAAAATTATCTTCGGCACATCGGGCAGCAACTCGCGCACCATATGCTCGCAGAATTTTTTTGTCCGCGCGTAGGGATCGTAATCCGAGCGCGCCCAATCAATGGACGCATCCTCGGTGACCACTTCATTCTCACGCTTCCCCGCCACCGCCACCGTGCTCACAAAGCTGAATCGGCGCACCCCGTTCGCCGCCCGCGCCCGCCGCGCAAGTTGGATCACTTCCAGGGTGCCTCGCAGGTTAACGTTCAAGCAGCTTTTCTCGGATTTGCGGTTCAGCGACGCCGCGCAATGAATCAGCGAATTTGTACTGCTCACCAGGCGCTCATAATCGTCCGCGTTCAGACCGAAGCGCCCATCGGTCAAGTCGCCGCGAAAAACCGTGATGCGCGTCCCCATATATTCCCTGAATCGTGGAAAATCCATATGCAATTGCAGGGCCTGCCACAAGCGCGCGTCCGCCTCATGCGAATCTTTCGCTCGCACCAGGAGGTTGATTTTGTCGGGATGCCCCTCAAGCAACTCGGAGAGGATATGCGCGCCGATGTACCCTGTTGAACCGGTCAGGAAAATTGCCATGGTGTCAGACTTGCGGCGCGGGTTCCGCGGTCGTTTCAGCTGAGGCGCCTTTCGCCGCAGTCCCGTTGATTTGCACCGAGCGTTTCGGCTGCGCCTCGACCGCACGTCCCTCAATCAGTGGATAGCACCACTTCCGCAGCGCCGGAATGTGCACGTTGATCCAGTAATCCCACCAGTCCACCACGGTCGGATCGAACCCAAACGCCGCGCGCTCTTCCTTCGGCAGCGCTTCAGAAAGCAATTGCACATTGTCGGCCTCAAACACCTGTTCGTTATGCAGGATAAACGGCTCGTAAAGTTCTATCAGTTTTTCGGTGCGCACCAGGTCGCGCTCCTGTCGCACCATCGGCTGCTTGAACTGCAGTAATGCTGCCACGCGGTTGATGCGCGACACCACCGCCTTCTGCGCCGGCACGCTCATTTTCTGGTAGCGGTTCTTGGAAACGGGAATCGCATCGAATCGCAGTCGCAACCAGTGCTCCAGCCCTTGCTGCGCCCGGTAATGTTTCCGGTGCGCCAGTCCGGTCAGCTCAATCGAGCGCCCCATGTTGCACGGGTTGGTCGCGGAGGTCGCAAGTTGATAGACCCGCGCGTGCCGTCGCTGGACCAGCGCCGCCGCAACCAGCGTCATCCCGCGGCAAACCATGTCCACGGGAATCACATCCAGGCATTTGCGCGCATTCGTCGGCAACTGCCGGAAGTATGTCCCCAATAAATAGGAAAGCGGCGCCGAGGTATTGATTCCTTCATTCCATCCGGGAAATGGAAAATCCGTGGAGGTCTCCACGATCGAAGGCCGCACAATCGCAATTGGCAATCCCTCGCCGCGCGTCACCAGCATGGTTTCCGCCATGCTCTTGGTGAGCGTATATGTATTCGGCCAGCCCAGCCTCTGCGCGCGCTTCATTCCCACGCGCGTTAACCGGTTGCGTATCCATCGTTGACGGTTGCGCCGAAGAACGCTATCCACTTCATGCGCGGGAAACTTGGAAGGATCCGTGCGCCGCCCCAGCGCCTGCCTCCGCAGCGCCGCGGTCATCTCCGCGCCTTCCGCCCGTTCCTCGACGTTGTGAATTGTCTCTTCCAGCGACTTCCATTCGTGCTCAGCGTCGAAATCTTCCACGCCCGCCGGCGAGTAATTCGCTCGCACTTCCTCGCGCATGCGGCCATCCTTCTTGCCCACAACGTAACAGGTCGATAGGTGCAGCAACGCGGCGTGGTCGCTGGAGCGGATGAATTCCAGCAAGTGCATCGGTCCAGCCACGTTTCCCGAAAGCGCCTCGCGCAAATCCGGATTGAAATCCGTCAGCCCCGAGCTGTTGATCACCAAATCCAGCCGCCCCGCCAGCCGTTGCCGAACCTCGGGATCCATGCCCAGGTCGGCCCGGCTCAGATCGCCCTCAATCACCTCCACGCGCTGTTCCAAAAATCTGCCAAGTCCCTCGCCATGCCGCGCGTTCAGCGGGTCAAATACCGGAGACTCTTGCACTATTTTTTCAAATCGCCGCGCTGATGGAGTCGTCCGCTGCCTTCGGATTAGCAGGTAAACCCTGCCGATATCCGGCACTTCCGCCAGAATCTGCGCCAGCCACACCTTGCCGATGAATCCTGTTACGCCAACCAGCATCACGTGTTTTCCGCGTAGTGATTCACGTACGGAAAGCGACTTCACTGGTGCCTTGCTGTCCGTCAACACCAGCGGATGCAGCCCCCCCAGGTGCGGTCGCGCGGCAGGCTCCGCGACCGTCGCAATTTTTTCAATCGCATCCTTTCCTTCCGTGGGCAAATGTAGTTCACGCGCGATTTTTTCCGGCGGAATTCGCCCGTCCGGCGCTCCGCCCACAATCGCGGCAAGCATCCCACGGGGGGGCACAACCGGGGAGAGCAGCCTGCCCGTCGCCACGCCATCACGGAAGTCGAGCCGGTTCGCAATCACCCTTTCCACGCCCAGGAATTGCGCCAGCGGGCGGATCACCTGGTCCAGTCCCTGACTGACCAGAACTATGCGGTCGCCGGCCGCCAGCCGTTCCTTCAATTTCTCCACGCCTGCTGGCTTGAGCTGCGGCCTCAGAACATAGTTGAAATACTCCTCGCCCAGCAAATCCAGCCGATCGCGAGTGATGCGCCGAAGCAGCATGTGCAGCAGCCGCGTGGCGCCCCTTTTGTTAATCAGGTAGAGCGCGGGCCGCGCCAGGGTCAAAGCCAGCATCCCGCCGCGCCGCGCCCATCTTTCCGCGAAGCTCTGCGCGTTCCATGTAAAGAATGCCACCGGCCGCACGGCGGACATATCCACCAGGCTGCCCTCCACCCTCCAAAAGACGGTACGGCCTGTGGCAACTCCTGCCTCGATTTCAGGCAATCGGCGCGGATCGGGTTGGAGTGCTGTGGCGGTCAAGATGGCGTGCTCATGTCGCTCTGCTCATGAATACTCAGTAACTGGCCTGTTTTCAGGCGTGCGGGCGCACCAAGCCAGGGAGAATCCTAGAAATTAGCACTGTCTGAGGCAGCGGGCAAGTTCCATGTCCCCCTGGGAGGGCCTCCGAACGGTGGTTCGTCAGTCCCCGACTCCGCCGCCACACGCACACAATCCACACATCGCCTTGAATCAAAAACGGCTTATGACCAGCACGGGGAGCTACCTCAGCATAGCGGATTCGGCCTTGACTCGCTTCAAAATCGCATTATCCGGGTCTGCATCCTTCCAAAGGGCGCAGAAACCGCGGTAGGCCACGCTCAAATCCAAATCAACGCGTTCAGGGCAGCCTCCCTTTCGCTCCTTAAGTTCCCACCCAATCCAACCTGACCAACCCACCCCTTTCTCAGTCTAAGCAATAGCTGCCGAACTGACACTAACTCCATATCGTAATCGCGGGGTCTGTGATGAATAATTTATTCAGCAATCTTCGCTACGCCATTCGCCAATTCCGGCTGTCTCCCATCTTCACCGCATCGGCCGTCCTCACGCTGGCCTTGGGAATCGGTGGCACCACCGCAATATTCACCCTGATCCACGCGGTCATGATCCGCTCGCTCCCGGTTTCAGATCCCGCCACGCTTTACCGAGTTGGCGAAGGTGACGATTGCTGCGTCGAAAGCGGCACGCAGGACACCTGGGGAATGTTCTCCTATCCTCTTTACGAGCGCCTCAAAACGAATTTGCCGGAGTTCGAGCAGGTGGCCGCATTCCAGGCCGGCGGCGCGCGCCTGAGTGTCCGCCGTGAAGGTGTGGATTCCGCCCCCAGGCCCATGCGCTCCGAATTTGTAACCGGCTCTTATTTCGCCACGCTCGGAGTAAATGCCCTTGGTGGCCGCGTGTTTACTCCGGAGGACGACACGCCCGCTTCCGCGCCGGTTGCCGTGCTCAGCCATCACGCCTGGCAAACCACATATGGCTCCGATCCTTCGGTTGTGGGTTCCACATTCGCTCTGGAGGGGCACCCCTTCACCATCATCGGAGTCGCGCCCGCCGGCTTCTTCGGCGAAACTCTTCGCAGCGACCCTCCTGACCTTTGGATTCCGCTGCACCAGGAAGTTTTGATTGATGGAGAGAGCGCCCGGCTCTATCAATCCCCTCCCGCTTGGTTGCGCATGATTGGCCGCTTGCGCCCGGGAACTTCCACCGCCGGAATGTCCGCGCGCCTCACCGCTTTGCTGCGAGTGTGGCTGCAAAATGATTCCGGGTATCCATCCAACTGGATGCCGGACGTTATCCGCAGTCTTCCCAAGCAATTCATCACTGTGATTCCAGCGGGTGCCGGTGTCACCGTGATGAAGGAAGAATACAGCCGCAGTCTGCAAATCCTGCTCGCCGTTTGCGGCCTCGTGCTTCTGATCGCCTGCGCCAACGTTGCCAACTTGTTGTTGGCCCGCGCGGTCGCCCGCCGCGGACAAACCGCCGTCAGGCTCGCCATCGGCGCCACGCGCCGCCAGATTATTGTGCAAGCTCTCACCGAAAGTATCCTGCTCGCAGTTTTCGGGGGTATCGCTGGGCTCCTGGTCGCCATGGCCGCCGCGCGCCTTCTGCTTTCGCTGGCCTTTCAGAGCTCGCATTTCCTTCCCATCAGCATCGCTCCTTCGCTGGAAGTATTGTTGTTCGCCTTCGGATTGGCGCTGCTCACCGGAATTATTTTTGGCGCGGCACCCGCATGGTTTGCCACGCGCACCGATCCAGCCGAAGCATTGCGAGGATCAGGCCGCAGCACACGCGGACAATCCTCTTTCGCCCGAAAAGCCCTGCTCATCGTGCAGGCCACAGTGTCGATTGTCCTCGTCGCCGGTGCAACCATGCTTGCTAGAAGCCTGAACAATCTCGAAGGCATGAATTTTGGATATCAAATCCAGGGCCGCGTGCTAGTCTCGTTGCACAATCCGCATTCGGACCGCACACCTCCCCAGTTGAATGCTTTCTATCGTCAGATTGAGGAGCGCCTCAATCGCCTGCCCGGCGTATCTGGTTCCGGCATGGCGCTCTATAACCCGCTCACTGACAATTGGGGGGAGATGATCCTGGTCGCCGGCCATCCTCCTGCCCAAACAGGCGAGGATACCGACGCGTCGTGGGACCGCGTTAGCGCCAACTATCTGCAAAGCCTCGGCATGCCCATTCTTCGCGGACGCAATTTCACCGATGCCGACAACGAAAAATCCGCGCCCGTGGCCATCGTCAACGAAGCTTTCGTCAAGCGCTTTTTCAAGTCCGGCGAAGACCCTCTCGATCAACACTTCGGGATGGACCTCCCCGAAAACGCGGGAACCTACCGCATCATTGGCGTTGTTCGCGATGCAAAATTTGCATCCTGGGCGCTGCGCAGGCGGCTCCTCCCAACCTTCTTCGTGCCGCTCGCTCAAAACATCGAGTACAAAACTGAATTGATGCAAAAGCTGGAGGTGAGCTCCCATGTCATCAGCGGAATCGTGCTGGTGACCAACTCTTCTCCCGGTACGCTGGAGCCGCTCATCGTCAACATGATGTCGGAACTGGATCCCAATATCACCGTCAACAGCGTCCGGACCCTGCAAACGCAGGTCGATCTTTCCTTCGACCAGGAGCGCGCCGTGGCCGGCCTCGCCGGCCTGTTCGGAATCGTCGCATTGATCCTGGCAGCGGTCGGATTGTACGGCGTCACCGCCTACACCGTCGCCCAGCGCACCAACGAAATCGGTATCCGCATGGCCCTCGGCGCCAACCGCGCCAACGTAGTGCAGCTCGTCCTGCGGGGCGCATTTAAGCGCGTGTTCATCGGATTAATTTTGGGCTTGCCGCTTGCCGTCGCCGCCGGCCGCTTAATCTCTTCCGAACTGTACGGTGTCTCCTCCTGGGATCCCTTTGCGCTGGGGATCGCCGCAAGCGCCCTTGCACTCTGTTCGTTTTTCGCGGCCATAATTCCCGCGGGTCGCGCGGCATCTATTTCGCCAATCATCGCCCTGCGAATGGAATAGGAACTGGTTTTTAGGGATTTATCCAACCGCGCCGGGATGCTGACGCTAAATGCGCTCCTTTCAATTTCTCTCGGAACATACTTCGCGCGCCTGCGTATCTATCTGTAGACTGGCGGAGCGCATTTGGCGCTTCTGGGATGTTCGATGCCTTTGGAGGTCTGACCCATGGGATCTTTCGGAATACAACTCAAGCAGGTACTGAGAAGGCTCGCCCGAGCGCCGATGTTCACCGCCATAACTCTATTCACTCTGGTCGCGGCGGTAGGGGCGAATTCGGTGGTATTCAGCGTTCTGAATGGCGTCTTGTTGAAACCCCTGCCTTATCCGCATCCCGAGGAATTGGTCGGTGTCTGGCTCACGGCTCCAGGTGTAAACATCAAGGAACTGGTTCTGTCGCCTTCCACATATTTTGTGGTTCGCGACCAGGGCCGCACTTTTCAGGATATTGGGCTTTTCTCCACCGATTCGGACAGTGTGACCGGTGTCGGTCAGCCGGAGCAGGTGCGCACCCTGGATGTGACCGACGGCACGCTTCCAATCCTCGGAATCGCCCCAGCCTTGGGGCGCTCGATAAGCCGCGATGACGATGTACCATCCTCGCCGGAAACCGTCATGCTGTCATTCGGGTATTGGCAAAGCAAGTTCGGAGGCGTCAACTCGGTTCTGGGGAAGACGATTAATGTAGATGGCCGTCCGCGGATTATTATCGGTGTGTTGCCGCGCGACTTTCATTTCCTGGATCAAACCGATCCGGCGTTAATCCTCCCTTTGAGATTTGATCGCAGCAAGCTCTTTCTCGGCAATTTCAGCTTCCAGGCCATCGCCAGGCTGCGGCCGGGCGTTACCATTGCGCAGGCGAGTTCGGACGTTGCCCGATTGCTTCCCATCGTCAATCGCAGTTTTCCAGCGCCGGAGGGCTTCAGCATAAAACTGTTTGAACAGGCGCACATCGCCCCAAATTTACGCCCACTGAAACAGGATGTGGTGGGAGACATTGGGAGCGTGCTGTGGGTGCTGATGGGATCCATCGGCGTTGTGCTGCTGATTGCCTGCGCCAATGTGGCTAATTTGATCCTGGTGAGAGTGGAAGGACGCCGGCAGGAACTGGCCGTCCGCTCCGCACTGGGCGCGGGGCGCGGGCGAATCGCATTCGAGTTGTTATTCGAGAGCGTTATCCTGGGATTGCTGGGCTGCGTGCTGGGTTTGGCGGTTGCCTGGGGGACGTTGCGTGTCCTGGTGGCACTGGCGCCGGCCGGCTTGCCTAGAATTCACGAAATCGGTATCGATGGGCGAGTAGTCCTATTCACATTCCTCCTGGCGGTTCTCGCCAGTTTGCTCTTTGGCTCCATCCCTATTTTCAAGTATGCCGGAGTGCGCCTGAACGCCGGACTCCGTGAAGGCGCGCGGGGTCTGAGCCAGAGCCGGGATCAGCACCGCGCGCGAAGCGTTTTGGTCGTGGTGCAAGTGGGGCTGGCCGTCGTCCTGCTGATCTGCTCGGGATTAATGATTCGCACGTTTCGCGAGCTGATGCACGTGGATCCGGGATTCGGGGGGCCGGGTCAGGTGCAAACCTTCCGCATTTACATTCCCGAAGCCGAGGTCAAGGATCCCGTAAAGGTAGCGCGCATGTCGGAAGAGATTCTGCGCAGGCTGGCCGCGATTTCTGGAGTTTCTTCGGTCGGTATTTCCACAAAAATCCCCATGGATATGAATGGGAGCTTCGATCCCGTTTTCGCCGAGGACCACGACTACAAAGAGGGAGAGCTTCCTCCGGTTCGACGGTTCAAATTCACGTCGCCTGGGTTCCTGCAGACCTTGGGGACGCCGCTCATTGCCGGACGCGATCTCACTTGGCAGGACATCTACCAGACCCTTCCGGTCGCGCTGGTGTCGGAAAACTTTGCGCGCGAATATTGGCACGATCCCGCCAATGCCCTTGGGAAAAGGATTCGTGTGTCCTCCACCGACGATTGGCGGCAGGTTGTTGGTGTGGTGGGAAATGTTTATGACGACGGAGTGAGTACGGAACCGCCGTCATCCGTCTATTGGCCGCTTGTGACCAGTCACTTTGAGAGCGATGCCTTGCACGCACAGCGCGACCTCGGATATGCAATTCGCAGCCCGCGCGCCGGCACGGAAAGCTTTCTGCAGGAGGTTCGGCAGGCGGTGTGGTCTCTGGATCCGAATCTTCCACTCGCCGATGTCCATCCGCTTGATTATTTCTACAACCGGTCTATGGCTCGGACCTCGTTCACCTTGATCATGCTTGGCGTTGCAGGCGGGATGGCCTTGTTGCTCGGGGTGGTCGGTATTTATGGTGTGATTGCCTATTCCGTTTCCCAACGCACGCGGGAGATCGGTATTCGCATGGCGCTCGGTGCGCAGCCGCAGTCCGTTACGCGCATGTTTGTGCGTCACGGAGTATTGTTGGCCGGTGTAGGTGTGGTGTTCGGCCTCGGTGCGGCATTCGCCACCATGCGCCTGATGTCCTCCTTGCTCTTTAGAGTCAGCCCAACCGACCCCATCACCTATGTCGCGGTGTCGCTTGGACTGATCGCCACTGCCATGCTCGCGTGTTACCTGCCCTCTCGCCGCGCTGCTGCTGTAGATCCGGTTGAGGCGCTGCGCGCCGAATAACCGGCCTTTCGGTGCGGCGGACTGTTTTTCGCCCACGGGCTTCCAGCGTTTGGGATCGCAGAGACGGCGGCCTATTCGTGCCGCAACGCCACCATCGGATCCACACGCGTGGCCCGCCGCGCTGGAAGGTAGCTCGCCAGCAACAGCGCTGCGAACAATACTCCTCCGGCACACACCAGCGACAGCGGATCATAAATGCTCACGCCGTAAAGCATTCCAGTATGTTCGTGCGGTACAAGATACAGCGCGTGCCGCAGTAGACGTCCCAGCGCCAGCGAAGTGGCCACGCCCAATGCCAGCCCCACGGCCCCTGTCAGCAACGATTGACCGATGGTATGTGCCAGTAATTTCCGCGGACTGGCGCCCAGCGCCAGCCGGATGCCGAATTCCTGCGTGCGTTGCTCCACGAAGTACGACACCGTGCCGAAAATCCCGATGGCCACCAGGAGGATGGCCACTCCTGCCAGCCCTGCTACCAAAACTAAATTAAATCGCGCCCCGCTCACCGATTCATCGATCCGCTCGTCCATGGTCTGCATGTCATAGACCGGCTGGTTTTTGTCGATGTCGTAAGCAGCCGCGCGAATGGCGCTGCTGAGCGTTCCGCGCGGCGCATCGGAATACAACAGCGCGTACGCCGAAGGCACGACTTTTTGCGCAAAGGGAACGTACAGTTCTTCAAAGGGTAATTCATTGGCGTTGAATTCCTGCGCGTTTTCCACCACTCCCACGATTTGCACTGGAGGCTCCGCAGGCACTCCGCGTCCGGGCGCCGCGACATACTCCAATACCTTTCCCAGCGGATCTTCCGTGCCGAATAATTCTCTTGCCGCGTTCCGGTTGACAATGGCCACGCGCGTTGATCCAGCGTCGTCGTGCGGATCGAAGCTGCGCCCGGCGAGCAGGCGCATCCCTAGCGCCTGAAAGTAATTCGGCGTCACCGCAAACACATCCACGTACAGTCCGTACTTGCTTATCGGGGGCCGCCCGGCTACGTTCACATTCCCCCACAAATCGGTGCCGGCAAGCGGCAGCCCGCTGCCCAGCGTTACTTCGTGAACTCCCGGAAGTGAATCCAATTTGTCCGTCAGTTGCCTGAAATATCGCTGCATCTGTTCGGGCTTGGAATAGTCATTTCCCCGCAAGGCCACGTGGAAAGTGAGCGCGCCAGGAGCCTCAAATCCACGCGGCGCATTTACCAGACGGATGAAGCTGGAGAGAAACAGACCCGCGCCAAACAATAAAACGAGCCCCAGCGCAACTTCGATGGATACCAGCGTGCTCCGCATGCGCCGCTGTCCGCGGCCCGCAGTGAAGGAGCGGGAATTCTGTCCCAGCACACGGTTGGCATCAACGCGGGACGCAAGAATTCCCGGCACCAGTCCCACCAGCAGCGCGGAAGCAATGGAAATAATTATCGCGAACAGCACCACCCGGGTGTCGAATTCAACGGGAGCCCGGCGCGGCAGCATGTCGTCGGGAATGAATGTGGACATCGCTTGGACCAGCCACACGCCCAGCACCGTGCCTGCGGCGCTGCCGCCGACGGAGAGCAGCAAGCTTTCCATCAGGGATTGGCGAATCAGTGTTCCCACCCCCGCGCCCAGCGCGGCGCGCAGCGCGAATTCCCGTTGGCGGGCCAGCCCCCGCGCAAGCAGCAGTCCGGCCGTGTTGACGCAGGCGATCAGCAGAACCAGCGCGACAGCTCCCGCGAAAAAATAAAGCGGCGCCGCGGCGAATTGCGTCCATGTCTCTCGAAGATTGCTGACTGCTGCGGTCGGTTCGGGCTGAATGGCCTCCGCTTTCAGTTGGTGTTGAAGGATCGCCTCCAGTTCCGTCTGGGCGCCCTCTGGTGTGAATCCCGGAGCCAGCCTGCCGATGGCGTATAGGTTTCTCAGAACTTTCGATTCCTCCATGGCCAGAGGAACGAAGATCGCAGGCTCGTCATAGAAGTATTCGATCCGCAGGCTCGAGGTAGCCACCCCCACGACGGAGTAAGACTCGCCATCAATCGTGATCACTCTGCCGAGCATCCCCGGATCGGACCCAAAGCGATTTTGCCAAAGCGCATGGCTGAGAATGGCCAGGTGATTGCCTCCCGGTTTTTCCTCATCTGACGAAAAAGCACGCCCGCGTTCCGGCGCGAGTCCCAGCGTGTCGAAGAAATTGGCAGCCACAGCCATAACGTGAACGCGCTCCGAGGAACCGTTGGCGGTCAGATTGCGGTTCTGCGGATACAAATATCCCGTCATGTTCGTAAACGAGTGGCTCTCGCTGCGCCACGCCTGGAAAACGCGGACCGGAAGCACATCCCATTGCCGCGACCTCTCGCGGAGCACCAGATGCGCCTCCACCAATCGCTCGGAATCTGGGAATGGCAGCGGACGCCAGAGCTGCGCCTCCAGCACGCTGAAGATCGCCGCGTTTGCGCCGATGCCCAGCGCAAGGGTCAATATCGCGATGGCCGTAAACCCCGGCGACTTGCGCAGCACGCGCAGCCCGTACCGCACGCTCCGAAAAAAACTTTCGAGCGACATCCATCGCCAAAGTTCGCGGCTTTCTTCCTGCAGCCGCGTCCGATTTCCAAACTCACGCTGCGCCTCGAATCGAGCTTCCTGTGGCGTCATGCCCGCGTGAATATTCGCCTGGACCTTCATCTCCAGGTGTTGCCGCATCTCTTCCGCCAATTCCGTATCCACTTTGCTCTTCCTTCCCAATTGAATGAGCCGCCGCCGGAATTCCGCAAGTTTGCTCATCGCTGAATCCTTTCACCCCAAATCGTCACGCAGGCTGCACCACGCGCAGCATCGCTTCCAATATTTTTTCAAATCCCGCCACTTCTTCGGTGACCTGCTTTCTCCCCGCGCTGGTCAACTTGTAGAAGCGCGCCTTGCGTCCGGTTTCCGACTCGCTCCATTCCGCCTTCACCAACCCCTTGATAGCCAGCCGTTGCAAAGCAGGGTAGAGCGAGCCCTCTTCCACCAGCAGCACTTCCTTGGAGATCTGTTTGATATACAGCGCGATGCCATAGCCATGCATCGGTTCCCCAGTGCGCTCCAGGGACCTCAGAATCAACATTTCCAGTGTCCCCGGCAGCAAAACTGCTTTCTTACTTAGCGCTTCTTTTGTCATAGCTCCTCCACCCATAGCCAATCTATGGATAGAATACTCAATCTATAGACGCCGGCCAAATGGAAATGTCACAGGCTTTGAAAACATTCCCCGCTCCGTCATTCGCGCGGATTGCCCAAAGCGCTTTTATCGAATCTGATAGAGTGGCCCCGCGGACCAGGACATTTGCATGCATCAAGCCGGCCCAAATCCAATGGGCGCGCACAGCGCCACGCCCCTCACCGGTCAGCAGATTGCCGGTTTCCTGGCCTCATGGGGCGGCTGGGCTCTCGATGGCATGGACTCTTTCATTTATGCGCTGGTGATGGTGCCCGCCTTGCGCGAATTGCTGCCGCGCTCGGGAATGTCCGCAACCACAGCCACGGTTGGATTCTATGGCGGCCTGCTCTTCGCCCTCTTCCTGATTGGCTGGGGACTCGCGTTTCTCTGGGGCCCGGTCGCGGACAAGTACGGCCGCGTTCTTACACTGATAATCTCTATCCTCTGGTATTCCGTGTTCACTCTGGCAGGCGCGGCGGCCACTCACGTGTGGCACCTGGCACTCTTCCGTTTGCTCGCCGGCATCGGCATCGGCGGCGAGTGGGCCATGGGCGGCACATACATAGCCGAAGCATGGCCTGAAAATCGCCGTGTATCGGCCGGTGCCTGGATGCACACCGGCTACTATTTTGGGATTTTGCTCGCGGGCGTCGCAAATTCCGTCGTAGGCAGTCGTTACGGCTGGCGGGGGATGTTTATTATCGGCGGAGCACCCGCGCTCCTCGTCGTGCTCATCCGGTACGGCGTTGTCGAACCCGCACGTTGGCGCCAGAAGGAACAGATCATCCGTCGCTGGAGTTTGTGGCAACCGTTCGGGGAACTCTTCACTCCGGAATTTCGCCGCCGCACCCTGCTGAACAGTTTGTATATGGTCGTCAGCGTCGCTGGACTTTGGGCCGGTTCGGTTTACGTTCCCGCCGCAATCACCTCGCTCTCCGAATCGAATGCTTTCACGCCACAGGCCACAATGACTCTGGTTTCGGTCGCCACCGTTTTGCTCTCCGTGGCCACCATCATTGGCTGCCTTGCCGCGCCTCTCATGGTGGACTCGCTCGGGCGCCGCGGCGCGCTGGGCGTCTATTTTTTTCTGATGCTCAACGCCATCGGATTCACCTTCGGGTACGCCTTTTACCAGCCGGGCCCCGCTGGATTGAAAATGTTCTTGTACTCGCTCTTCGCCCTCGGTTTCGGCGGCGCAAATTTCGCGGTCTATACGATCTGGCTGCCCGAGCAGTACCCCACGGAATGTCGCGCCAGTGCTTTCGCCTTCGCAACTTCTTTCGCCCGCTTTGCTGGAGCGGGCATCACCTTTCTGGTCGGTGCGGGCGTAGCTCACTTCGGCACCATCGGCTATCCCGTTGCTTTGACCGCGCTCGCATTCGTTCTCGGCTTGCTCTTGCTCCCCTTTGGACTCGAGACTCGCGGCCGTCCGCTCCCGGATTAGTCGAGTGCGACCGATTCAGCTACGGCACTTTCTTGCAACCCAGAAAATGCCAGCATCATCTCAATACAACGAAACACCCGGAGTAACTCCACATGCCGCGCAAAGAAATCAAAAGTTTGCTATCGCTTCTCGACCAGGCCTACGCGGGCCCCGCATGGCACGGCCCTTGTTTGCGCGCCGCCCTCCGCGGCGTATCGCACCATGCAGCCGCACGCCGCCCGGGACCGGGGCGCAATAGCATTTGGGAACTCGTTGTCCACTTGGCCTATTGGAAGTATGCCGTCCGGCGCCGTCTTCTCGGAGAAAAGCGCGCCAACTTCCCTGAAAAAGGGCGCAATTTCTTCCCCCGGCCCATTGAATTGAGCGCGCGAGCTTGGCAACGCGACCTCGCTTTGCTCGCGCGCATGCACAAGGAACTGCGGGCCACCGCCGCTTCCCTCGACGATTCCGCTCTCGACCGCCGCTCACTCGGCAGCCGCCAAGCCCCTCGCTACATGATCGCGGGCATCGCCATGCACGACACTTATCATGGCGGCCAGATCCAACTCTTGAAGCGTCTCTTTCACCGGAGTGGCGTCAAATAAATTCAGCAAGCCAATACGCAGGATTGCCCCGCGCGGGCCTATAATCTGCCATCAGTTACGCAATGAAACCTGCAGCCATTGGAGTTCGCGCGCATTCCGGGTGGGGTGCAGTTGTGGCCGTCTCGGGTGATGCCAACGGCGTGGAAGTTGTCGCTCGCAGCCGCGTTTCCGTGATCGATCCGAAAATGCGAGGGCCGTTCCAGCCCTATCACCGCGCCGCTTCAAAGAAACTCACCGACGCGGAGAAATATCTCGCCCAATGTGCCACGAAATGCGAAGGCTTCGCCCTCGCGGCATTGCAGCAATTGCTCGATGAACTGCGCGCCACCGGCCATCGCGTCCAGGGCTGCGCGGTTTTGACCGGCTCAGGGCGCGCCATGCCTCCGCTCGAGAAAATCCTTGCCGCCCATCCCCTGCTCCACGCCGCCGAAGGAATTTTCTTTCGGGACGTTTTTCACAGCGCATTTAGGAAATTGAATCTACAGGTCACCCGAATTCCTGAGCGGGATTTGGACCAGCATTTCACTAGAGCCTCCGGCAAAAAGGCCCCTCGAATCCGGCGAAAAATTGCCGCCATGGGAAAACTGCTCGGCCCGCCGTGGACCGCAGACCAGAAACTCGCGGCGCTCGCGGCTTGCACCGTCCTCAACTCTTAAAAATCACCCATGCGCTGCGGAGCCGGCCCCTAGCCCGTGTAAACGGTTCCTTGTTCCACGAAACAGAGGGGATTCCCCCATGGATCTTCCACATAGAAGGATCGCTCGCCCCACGGCCGCACCACGATGCCTCCCCCCGGCGCGTCATGAACATCCTCCCGCGACAGTCGGCCCAGCGCCTGGGCGCGGGCGAATGCTGCCTCCAGATTCTTCACCGTGAAATACAAAGCCTTGGCCGCCGGGTGCGGCTCTCGGACCGGGGACACATCCAGCACCTGCAGCGTTGCGGGACCACAATCGAAGTAGCAACGGCTCCCTGCCTGCTTCCGCCCTGGCACGCCGAGCAGCTTGGTATAGAACGAAGTGGCCGCATCGAGATCACTCACCTCGATGTTGAGCCGGAAAAACTGCGGCACATCGCCGCGCCCTCCGTCACGCGCTGCGCCTTTTGAAGACTTCGCCTTCACTACTTTTGGTTTTCTTCTCGTGGCCATTTTGTTTTCCTCTTACGCGATATTTTGTCTTGCGTTGAAAGTGTTCCAGCCATTCACTCACCAGCGTCAATCGCGCGCGCTCCAGCCGGTAAACGCGCATCCTGCCCTGCCTCTCATGCGTCAGCAGGCCGGCCGCCTCAAGGACCTGGAGGTGGCGGGTGGTCGTCTGCCAGGCATGGGCAAAAATCGCCGCGATCTCTCCGGCGGACATCGCGCCGCCATGGAAATAAACCGTCAGCAACACGCGGCGCCGGGCTGGATGGGCCAGCGCGCCAAACACGTCCTTATAGGAATCCGGTTGCGCTTTGGATTTGCGCTTCGACATTCCTGATATTCAGCCATATGGCTGAATATTAGTCAAGCTTTATTCCCGTGGTAATATTTCTTGAGAGGGAGGGCGTTATGCCCGTTGTGGATACGAGCAGTTTGAAAATCGTGGAACGCTTGCCGGGCTGGAAGGGCCGCTATTTCCACTCCATCAACATGACCTTCGCGCATTACGATTTCGCGAGCGGCGCCTCCATTCACGAGCACTTTCACCCGCAGGAAGAGGTTTACGAAGTGATCGAGGGTGAGCTGGAGCTGACCATCGACGGCGTGGCGCACCTCGCCCGCCCGGGCCTGGTTGCCATCGTCCCCAGCGGTGTTCGGCATTCCGTCAAAGCCCTTACCGATGGCCGGGCCATCATTGTGGACTATCCTGCGCGACCCGAATTCGGGTAGCCACGCTCATTGAAGTAACAGGCCGACGGATCCGATTGCACGGCCTGATCCCATTAACTGTTTTCTGCTTTGGAAGGGAAAACCCACTCCAGACCTTCCTCCAGGTCTCTGAAGACTGAAATTCCATGGTCTCCTTTGTCCGCGCGGAGCAGCTCAAACATTCGCGCAAATCCATAGCAAACGTCATGTTTCACAATGATGGCGCGACGCGCGTGTGGAGCGAACAGACTCGCTTCGGCGAGCTTCTGGATATCCTCCGCCGTGACCTCTTGTTTCGTCACGTGCGTGGTATCCAATAATTGCGAAAATGTCGGATCAAAATCCGGATCCTTGGCCAGTTTTCTTTGAATCGCCAACACATCTTCCCGTGTGAAAACACCGGATGCGGTGGTCAACACCAAGCGCCGTTCCTTATCAATCTTGCAACAACCTGGCATGCTTTCATCCTTTCAAAATAAGAATTCTGCCTGGCAAGGCAATGCACACATCGAGCCAGAAGCTCGGCCAATGAATATTAATTAATCAGCTGCAAACTGCGCGGGAAAACTACAAGGATTGTGAAATTTACTTGCAGGTCCTACACGCCGAATGGCCTTTTTCTGAAATCACATCCGCAATTGCCCAATCCCCTGTTTTATTTACCAATATAAGATGTTCAGCGGGGCGATCCGGTTACACCGATTTTGGTTTTTGGTGAACCATCTGTATCCGCCAGGATTCCTACTGGTCGTCTGGTTTGGTGTTGGCGTTATTGGTGTTGCTCTTTTTCTCTTTTTCGTCATTGGGCTTGCCGTACAACATGTCCACCGCGGCGTTGATGACGAATCGCTCGCCACTTTCGCCGCTTCTCATGTTCAGTTCGTAGCGCAATCCCGAGTGGCTGGCGAGAATCAGTTGGCAAATGTAAGCGAGCGCTGTGGCGTTGCGCAGGGGGATGCGATTCTCCGCGACAAGAATAAAAAGTCTTCCAAGGACTTCATTGACGGCCAGGTCGGTGCGGAAGTCGAACACGCGACCGAGCAATTCGTTGGAGACGGATTTGGCGTCAAGATATTGCTGCTCCATTTGGGAGTGAGGGAGACAGAAGGCGGAGTAGCCGGTGGCGCGAGTTGTGTCCCGCGCGGCGGGGGATTTGCAACGGCGGCCCGAGGAGGCGACGTATTGGCAGCGGGGGTCGGTGGTGATTGAGGTGTTTGGTTTTGCGGATGGTTTGGCGGGCATTGGTGGAGCTCCTTTCTTTGTTAGAAAATAATCTAAACTCAAATGCAAGAGAGGTTCTTCGCCCGCCGCGGCGGGCTCAGAATGACAATCTTTGTGTGGGTGCCCCCCACCCCCTCCGTTTTCGTATGAATATCAAAACAAAGGGGTTATGGGCATCGATCGTCCAATGAATATCATTCTAAAGGACTTAGTGAGTACGCCGCGGCGTAGAGTTGAGGATCGGATTCCTCAATCCGAAGTGGCTAAGCCTTGGATGGGCTTGCGCGCGGCTAACGATGCTTCACGGCCACTGAGTAGAGCTTTGGCTCGCGTGGGTTCAGGCGGGGCCTGAATTCGCGTTACGGTTTAGAGTAGCAATCCGCAATATTCAAGTCAAGTGCTAAATAAGGCAACATGAAAAAATATATTTTGAGGTGGGGAGGATTTAGGCGGGTTTCGAATACACGGTACAAAGAGGTCAAAAGACCACCATTCAACGCAGAGGCGCTGAAGCTGTGAAAAAACCTCTTTGAAATTTCTTCTTGAAAATTTTGGGAAGGCGTCTATGTTGGGCACATGAGCCAGGAAAACACGACCAGCAAGCAGCGGTTGATTCGCTATGTGAACCGGAAGCAGATGAGTTGG
>DATNHU010000314.1:0-9402 GCA_035604795.1 Candidatus Limnocylindrales bacterium | reverse complement strand
ACGCCCCTACAAGGAGCTGGATTTCCCGACACTGAAACTGAGTTCAGCCTCGGCCAATAACTCGACTTCGCTGCCCGAGCTTATTTCTCCACCGTGGATCACAAAGCAATTGAGCGCGAGCTGGCCACCAAATTTTTGCGCGATCTCGTATAGCACGTTTTTGTCCTGCTCCAGCGTGTCGGGATCAAACGTGGTCATCACGCAGCGTCCGCGGAGATCCTGCACACCAATCACAACCTCGCCAATACAGAGATATTTTCCGGGCCAGTCGCGCTCGGCCAGTCCCTCAACTCCGCCGACAACAATGTTTGGCCTGAGCCTGCGTCCGTCATGTCCAAAAGCGGCGATGGCTCCGTCCGTGGCCACCAAAAGTGGGCGAACATCAAAACGCTCCGGTCCATCGTAATAAAACAACTCAGCGCCGGGGCCGGCTGCGTCATGGACAAGCGTCAGGGCCTCGGGAGTATTCCAAAGATATCCATTGATTCGAGCCAGACCATCCGAGCCCAGCGTTCCTTTCAGGCCCAGCAGCTTGTGGTGAGTCCGCGAAGTGATCACGCGGCCGTTCGCTCCGCGCACCAGGATCTTGCGGTCGCCTTCAATCCCCAATTCAACGATCTTGGCCGAAGTTAGGCGCTCACCCGCCATTGATTTCACCGGGAACCGCCAAATCTCCTTCACGTACACGCCGCGACCTTTCTCGCCGCCGAATTGCCCGGCAGCCACTTTATTCTTTTCGCGGCCATGGAGACGCGCCGCCTTCCTCACATTCGATACTGGGAAGGCAGAAGAGATTCAGGAACCCGGGGAGGAAATCGAACGCTTGACCCCTGCATCTGGCGGGCGTAGCCTCTCGCCAGAAATTTCTGCGTCCACTCAGACGTCCTATGGAGGAAATGCATGGTACCTCTTACTTCGCTGTGGCTCCCGATCTTGCTGGCCACAGTAATCGTTTTCATCGCCAGCTCCATCATGCACATGGTCTTGCCCTACCACCGCAGCGATTACCGGCAACTCCCCGATGAGGACAAGGTGCTCGCCGCGCTCCGCGGCGTCGCTTTGAACCGCGGGCTCTACATTTTTCCCTACGCCACGCATAAAGATATGAATTCGCCGCCGGTTGCTGAAAAACGGAAACTGGGACCGGTGGGGACGATGACCATTTTTCCTTCCGGTAACCCGGTAATGGCGAAGTTCCTAGGGCAGTGGGTGGGATTCTGTCTGATTGTCGGAGTTTTCGTGGCCTATCTCACCGGACGAGTGGTGGCCCCCGGCGCAGATTATCTTGCTGTTTTTCGCGTTGCCGGCACAACGGCGTTCCTCGCTTATGGACTCGGACACTTGAGCGACGGCGTCTGGAAGGGACAGACGTGGAGTTATACGATCAAGGAGGTTTTCGATGGCCTGGTGTTCGCGCTTTTGACCGCGGGAACGTTTGGATGGCTGTGGCCGCGCTAGGACTTTAGCCGCATACTCGAGGACCCTGATGCTGATTATTTCTTGCGGCCTGATTTTTCCATTTTTTCAAGATTTTCCGGCGTGAAATTCTTGAAGCCCTCGGCGGTGAGTCTTTCCAATTCGGCGAACAGTTTTTCATCCACCGCCGTGAAGTTGAAGCACGCGTCGCCTTGTTTGCGGTTCATTAGTTCGGGAGAAATGGTTTTGCACATGGACGCGGGCATGAGGTAGTAGCTCACGTAGTTCTTGCCCATGCGGACCCCGGCATAGAAGAGGGGTTTGCCGCGATAGGAAACGCCAGTCACGTCCATCCAAAGGGTCCCCGGTTTCTGGACGGCGACGGAAAGCTTGTCCCCCTGTTTCTGAAGGATTTGGCAGAGGCGGGCGTAAGTAGTGTTGAAATCTTTTGATGGCGTTTTGGGGCGAGCGACTTTCGATCCAGGCATGTGTTCACCTCGGGAGAACGAGAAATCTACCCGAAAACTTCCGTGTGCGGCAACTCAAGATCTGGCCGGTGTAGTGGAAAGGCATTGCTGGCCCCTGTGGCCCTTGACTGGTAGAATGCACCGACATGGCTGATTGGCGTCACATCCAGGGAAAAATCAGGAAAGCTAGGACCAGCAGCGACCCGCACGCGCAGCTTGCCGCGCTTTATGAAAGCACGAGCGACGCGATGGTGGCCTTCGAGCTGGCGCGTCTCTTTGAAAAGGCGGGCAGCAATTCCGAGGCGGCGCAGTGGTATTTGGTTGCGTCGGAGAAATTCCGGCGTGCGCAGTGGAAGATCAAAGCCCAGGAAGCGCTGACGAGGCTGGGAGTCGAAGTGCCGTTGGCGGCAACGGAGGCTCAAGTCGCGGCTAGTGGTCACGGAAAGCTCGACGAACTCGACTCGACTGGTTCAGGCGATTTGTTTGCCTCCACGGAATCCCCCACGGAATTCACGGAATCAAGCGGCGAGCCGGACGCGAATGCCGATGAGGGGCTGAGCGCGCCCAGTGGATCGGAAGGGGAGGGCGCAGTAGCCGTTGGCGGCGTGATTGTCGGAGGCGCGGCTGGCGACGCAGGGAAAAAGCGGCGGCGCCGCGGGCGTAGAGGTGGTCGCGGGCGCAGGAAAAAGCCCCAGGTTGGCGGCGAAGGTACAGCGGCACCTGTGTTAGTCAAGACCGAACCGATGCACACCCAGTCGGAGCCAACACCAATTTCCTCGAGGCCTGCACCTCGGCGCTCGGGTCCCCCAAGTCATGGTTCCTCGGATTCCAGGCGCCGTGGTCCTGAGCGAGTGCCTTCGCGCAGCTCCGAACGCACGCATCAACCGGAATCGCAGGAAGTCGCCGCAAGTGCTGTTGGCACTGTTGGACCTGCCGCTTGGCAGGCGAGACGCCCGTCGCGCGAGCCTGCGCTGGCCTCCAGGTTGACGTTGCTGGAATCACAGCTTCGCAGAATGCTGGCTGCACCATCGAATTCATTGGAAGACCCGGATCGTGCTCCCGCTGGGCCGGGGGTGTTCGTACTCTCGGATTCCGAGCTGATCGATCATTACTATGTCGAGGCCTGCCAAACGCTGCGCATCGGGATTGGAAACATGGTCAGGACAGGAAGAACTCGCAGCGGCGACAATCTTCGGGGTCGATTGGCGGAACATTTGGGGATCACGGAATCTCGCGTGGCCAAGTACTTGAAGGATCATTGCTCGGTGAGATGGATCCAACTGGACGAGGAAGCTCCTTTACTGGCCCACTATGCCATCGCTGTACTCCGTCCAGCGCTGAATGAATAGTTCGGGGCGCGTTTGGAAACCCCTCAAGACAGCAAGTTCTGTAGGTTGTGCTACTTAAGGGTTACTCCCATTTTCGGGATTGGGCGCATCCGCGGCCTCCCGTTGACTGCTCCAGGCTGCCATTCAGCCCCCGTTTTTAGCCACTTGCCGCATCCCACTGGACTCCAGGAGGCGTAGAGGTCAACCTATAGCAGGGGGAAGCTCCATCCATCATGTGTGGACAGCTCCCAGTTTCAGATGATATTTTTTAACCGCACACAGGGGATATTGGCCGATTCTGGGGTTTAGGAAATGGGTGTAACCCGGGCCTGCAATTAAAACTGGTTTTATGAGAGTGGAGGATAGAATATGCCCCGAAAATTCGGGACTAGAGCACTGAAGCTGGCTGACCTGGCGGTTGCGAAAACTGCCGCGCTGACTTTCAACACGATTCAACACTTCAACAAGAAGAATCCGAATCCGTCGTTTACGCCGAATTGGTCGGAGAAGCCACTGCTGAAGTCATGGGAGAAGACCAAGCCCACGCTGGGCTTCCCGCGCGAGACCGATTCGCTTTGCCCCGGCTGCGTGAAGGAAGCGCGCGAATCCATTTTCAAGGGTGAAAAGGATTGGCGCGACCTGATGCATGAGAAGGTCGGAGAAATTAAAGCGCAGATCATCAAGCGCGACGGCCAGATCTGGATGGTGAAGGAGTGCCCCATCCATGGCAAGTACGAAGACATGATGGCCGTGGACGCGAATTTCCTGGCCTGGATTGAGAAGAACTTCCCGGGGCGCGACATCCCGGCGCACAACGACGAAGACCTGCACAAGCATGGTTCGAGCACAGTACGCTATGGCCGTGGCTCGGTGCTGACCGTTGACCTGACCAACCGCTGCAACATGATGTGCGATCCGTGCTTCATGGATGCCAACCAGGTTGGATATGTCCACGAGCTGGGCTGGCCCGAAGTGCAGGAAATCCTGGACAACGCCATCCGCATTAAGCCGCGGCGGCAGATGTCGGTGCAGTTCTCGGGCGGCGAGCCCACCATGCACCCCTACTTCCTGGATGCGGTGCGCTATGCGCGCAAGCTGGGCTACAACAGCGTGCAGGCAGCCACGAACGGAATCGAGTTTGCCAAGAGCAAGGAGTTCAGCCGGAAGGCATTTGAGGCCGGGCTGCGCTACGCCTACCTGCAATTTGACGGCATCGGCAACGACGCCAACAGCCACCGCCAGGTGGGCAACTTGTTCGACGTCAAGCTGCGCGCCATTGAGAACATGCACGAGGCGGGCATCGAAATCATCCTGGTGGTGACCATCTTAAACACGGTGAACAACGACCAGGTGGGCGCGATCGTCAAGTTCGCCATGGAAAATCCCAAGAAAATCGCATTCGTTGCCTTCCAGCCGGTTTCGTTCACGGGCCGCGACGAGGACATTACTCCGGAGCGCCGCCTGAAGCAGCGCTACACCCTGTCACATCTGGCGCAGGACGTCAGCGCACAGGTGGGCAAGGTTGAGCCGACGCGCGACTGGTTCCCCATTTCGCTGATCAGTGTGTTTTCGGGCTTCGCCGACCTGGTGCATGGTCCCGATACGCAGTGGGGATCGGTTTCCTGCGGCTGTCACCCAAACTGCGGAGTGGGCACGGCCGTGATGATCAACAAAGAGACTAAAGAGTGGGCGCCGGTTCCGCGCTTCCTCGATGTGCCGCAACTCGTGAAGGACGTAACCGCCATCACCGACGCGGCGCGCAGCAACAAAATGACCAAGCTGATGATGGGCCTGGCCCTTTTGAAGAATTACAAGCCGTTCCAGGCGCCCAAGAGTTTGGCGCTGGTGGACCTCTGGAAGAAGTTCGACAAGTCCTGGGGCCTTTCCAAGAACAGCAAGGAAAAATATGGTTCTTCGGCTCCCGACCGGACTTACGAAGACGCCATGAAGCGCCGCGATAGCGATCCGTGGAACTTCCTGTTCATCGCGGGAATGTGGTTCCAGGATTTGTTCAACTACGATTTCCGCCGCACCGAGATGTGCATCATTCCGTACGCCACGCAGCAGGGCGAGATTTCCTTCTGCGCGTACAACACGGGAATCGGCTGGCGGAAGATCATTGAGAACATGTACAAGAACGCGACCGTCGCGCAATGGTACAAGTCTCATGGCAAGCATGAGATTTATGCCGCGGGCAAGAAAGTGGACCTCGGAAATTACGAGCACTCGCTGGTGATTGACGCCGCCGACGCCGCGCGCGTGAAGGATCACGACGACCATGACGGCGTGGCGGTGACCGCGGCCGATGAAGACCGCGCGCGCCGCAAGGTGGCGTTGGCGGAGGCGGCCAAGGTTCGCGCGATTTACGAAGAGATGGTGCTGAAGAAGGCTCCGCAGAGCGTGGTGACGATTGGGTCGGTGCAGCAGATTAAGAATGCCACGCCGATTGCGAATGCCGCGCCGATTGTCATCAGCAACGCAAACGGCAATGGCAACGGTCATGCGAACGGGAATGGCCATGCAAATGGCAACGGCAATGCTGCGAAGAAGCCGGAGATTGCCGAGACGGTGGCAGGGGACTGAAGCGCGTTCAATTGGTGATTTTTTCCAACTGCCTCCGGTTCGCCGGGGGCAGTTGTGTTTTAACGCTGAGGCAAATACCAATGATGGACGGATGGTACGTATTGCTAATCCTGCTCACTTTTCCCGCAGTCGCGGCGCTGGCTCGTGGTTGGTGGGTTTGGGCGCAGGATCGGCGAGAGACCCGCGACAAAGGAATCCGCGGAATTCTCATCCTTTTTGGGCTGCTTGCGGCGACGTCCAGCTTGATATTGGAAGTAACATTTCTCCTTCATGGTTACCACGGTCGAGGCTCGTTTAGCGGACCTTCGGTTGGAATCTGGGCAGTGGTCGGAAGAGCAGCGGGCGCTTTTTTCGTACTGACTTTGATTGCTGCAATGATAGGGAAGGGTAGGGCAAGGTTGTGGATGTTCGTTTATTGCGGCCTCATCGCATACTTCGCATTCGGGCTTATCCAGCTAGCATACGATTGAACTTAGGGAGCTATGATTACTGGATGCCGATTTACGAATACCAATGTAAGGATTGCGGGACGCGGCACGAGAGGATCGTGATGGCGCAGGGGCAGAGAATTGTTTGTCCGAAGTGCGCGAGCCGCAAGCAGACGATGCAGCTGTCCGTGTTTAGCTCCTCGACCAAGTCCAGCTCAAACGGCGGCGCATCTGCCGGCGAAAGTGGAGCCGGATGCGGGTGCACGCCACGCACCTGCGGCTGCAATTAAATGCTCAAGTGGCGACGATAGTGGGTGACGTTGGCGGGCGCCTCAATCGCGTGTTTCAAGCGTGGGTCGGATATTGCGGCGCTTGGAACAAGTTGGAGCGGCAGGACACCGGCCCAGATCGGCAAGGCGTAGTCCTCTTCATCATCGATTGGCGGGCCGGTTCGGATTTTCGCCGAGGCTTCCTCCAGTGCTATCGCCAATACTGATGTGGCTTTCAACTCCTGAGGCGTCGGCTTGCGGACATCATCCCACCGGCCTGGAACGATATGCTCCGTAAAAGTGCGCAACGCCGTAATTTTTTCTTTCTCAGATTCAACGCTTCGCGCTTTTCCCAGAATCACAACCGATCTGTAATTCATGGAGTGATGGAACGCCGAGCGCGCCAAAACCAGGCCATCGAGCAGGGTTACGGTGATGCAAACTGGAATGCCTTCCGCTGCAGCGCCCAGCATCCGGCTTGCGGCGGAGCCGTGAATGTAGAGCGTGTCTCCAGCGCGGCCAAAGCCCGTTGGAATCACGTACGGCTGTCCTTCCACAACGAAGCCGACATGACAAATCATCGCCTCATCTAAAATGCGATGTACAGTTTCACGGTCGTAATTTGCGCGTTTGGGCAGGCGATGAACCTGCGTGCGTTCCGTAGGAGTGAATTCGCTCATGCGAAACAAGCTAAGGCAGCCCTGCCGCTTGCGCAAGAGCCAATTCGGCGCTCCACGTAAGTCCGTGAGAGAAACGCGAAGCGGCCAATGCTTGGCGGAGATTGTTTGCTAGAATGATGGCCGCATTGGGGATGCCGGATGTCAATTACCACTCAGGATGAGTTGGCGAAAATGCAGGCGGTCGGGCGAATCGTTGCCGGAGCACTGGATGCTATGTCTCGCGAAGTGCGGCCCGGTGTGACCACGGCTGAACTCGATTCCGTCGGCGGGCGATATTTTAATGAGCACGGCGCGCAATCCTCCCCCCAGCTTGTTTATGGATTCCCAGGTGTGAATTGCATCAGCGTCAACGATGAAGTGGTGCATGGGATTTCGCGCGATCGCGCGCTCCTTCCGGGCGACCTCGTGAAGCTCGACGTCACTGCTTGCAAGGATGGATTCCACGCCGACGCGGCGGTCAGTGTTGCAGTGCCTCCCGCGCCAAGAGTTTCCACAGAGTTGAAACAATGCGCCGAAGAAGCCTTTCGCGCGGGGTTGGGCGCGGCGCGAATTGGTAACCGCACGCGCGATATCGGGCGCGCGGTCGCAAGCGAAGTTCAGCGCCACGGTTTCCACGTGATTCGCGAGCTGGGCGGGCACGGGATTGGGCGCACCATTCACGAGCCGCCCAGCGTTCCGAACTTTGCCGCGCCGAATGCAAGTGATCTGCTCACCGATGGGCTGGTTCTGACCATCGAGCCCATCATTGCCTCGGGCACTTGAAAAGTTTGGTTGGATAAGGATGGATGGACGGTCCGTACCGCCGATGGAAGCCTGGCGGCGCATTACGAGCACACGATCGTAATTACCCGCGGCGAGCCGGTATTGCTGACCGTTCTCTAAATTCTGAGGGGAGTTTTCAGATGGATTCCGAAAGACAGGGAAAGACGTCCATTCTCACTCCGGAAACATTCCGGTTCTTCAGTGAGCTGGAACAGAACAACCGCAAGGATTGGATGGACGCCAGCCGCGACCGCTACCAGCAGCACGTGGTCGGGCCGCTGCGCGATTTGCTGGAAGCACTGACGCCGGCGGCTCTGGCGCTCGAGGGCGGGTTCGTGGTCACCGGCCGCACCGGAGTAAATTTTTCTCGCATCAACCGCGACATTCGCTTCGCCAAAGACAAGACCCCCTACAATCCGCGCATGTATCTGCTGTTTCCCGATTCGCTTGCAGCCGATGGCGCGCAACTCTACGTCGGCATAACGGCCAAGACTGTTACGGCGGGGTTCCGCATCTATGGAGATTCAAAAGCGAAAGATGCGCCGCTTTATGAATTTGGCCGGAAGCGCGGCATTGCCAATCCAAAGTGGGTCGCTGCGCAGAAAAAAAGGCTGGGAACAAAGTACCAAAGTTACTGGCATGCGATGGAAAAAGGCGAATGGACCAAGCACGATGGCTGGCCCACCAAACCCGAGGAGTGGAAGATCGTTCGCGCCTGGATTGTTCGGCGGAAAATGACTCCCGCCGCGGCGATGCGGTCAAATTTTGTCGCGGAAGTCGGGCGGGTTTTCCGCGATGTGGCGCCCCTGTGCGCGTTTGCGTCGTCTCCCAAATGGAAGCCGTAAATCAGGAATAATGCGGATTGCAATTTCGCGCGCGCTCTTTCGAAGAGACAACGCGCGATAGTAGGTCTTCCTCGAAAATCGCGGTCATGCATGAAACTGGTTTGGTATAACCTGCGTCACAGATCTCGATTCTGAACTTCCACAAAAAGTATGCCCATGGGCGTGCAATTCAGGGTAGATTCCGTGCTGCATTCTTCCCAATCAGGGAGAGGAGACGAAGTCTGATGCGAGTAAATCGAGTTGTTTTTACAGGACTGTCATTATTGCTGGCTGGCGCACTGACCGCTCAGCAGGGAATTGCGCAAGGCCGCAGAGGTGGCGCGACTGGTGACGAGAGTACGCAACAGCCGCAAGGTCGTCGCGGCGGTGCGGCTGCCGCAGATACGGCGCAGCAGGGCAACGTTGCAACAGAACGCAGAGGTCCCGCGCCGGAAGAAAAAACTTCCGTCACGCATCACACCGCGCGGATTGGCGGCCAGCAACTCGCCTACACGGCAACGGCGGGCACTTACGTGATGAAAGCCGACGACGGCACTCCGCTCGCTAGTGTTTTCTATGTTGCATACACAAAGGACGGCGTGGAGGATATTTCCAAGCGCCCCGTCGCATTCTCCTATAACGGTG
>DATNHU010000313.1:0-3654 GCA_035604795.1 Candidatus Limnocylindrales bacterium | reverse complement strand
TGACAGCCAGCTCTGCTCTGGATCACGGAGTGGGGCATTTGGTCCAGCAGCGAAAACTGGCATTTATATTACAAATTGCGCCATACCTACGGAGATCGGCGGTTGCTTCACGAAGCACCAGGACATTTCTTTCTTGATTACGAAACTGAGGATCTCGCCTCATTTTTGCAACTCGCAATGCTGAATGGCTTGGGAGGCTATATACTGACGCAGGCGGATTACGTCAACGCCTTCTTTAGCCACGATGAATACATCGATTTTTTCGCGAATCGCGATGAGAATCTTGGGATTGTGCGCACGGAACTTCGCGCGTTTATAACCGCTTCTCCACCTCAGTGATGCACGCCTCCAGCGTTTTCGCTGCGAACTCCGCTTGCTCCTCGTCAATCAGTAGCGGCGGAGCAATTCTCACTGTATTTTCCCCCGCGCCCAACAGCAGGACTCCCTTCGTAAATGCCAGGTCCACCACCGAATCCCGCAAATCGTGCGCCCGCTCGTGAGTCTTCTTGTCCAGCACCAGTTCCACGCCAATCATCAGCCCGCGCCCGCGCACGTCGCCGACAAGCTTGTGCTTTTCAGGCCAGTCCGCCATGCGCTTCAACAGGAATTCGCCCATGCGCGCGGCGTTCTTCATGTAAGCGCCTTCGATCAACTTAATCGTGGCCAGCGCCGCCGCGATGCAAACAGGATTCCCTCCAAATGTGGACGCGTGCGCGCCCGGTTTCCAATCCATCACACTGGCAGGCGCAATCACCGCGGAAAGCGGCATTCCGCTGGCGATGCCTTTTGCCACGCAAATCATGTCCGGCTCGATTTCCGCATGTTCGCAGGCCCACCATTTTCCGCTGCGGCCCATTCCACATTGCACTTCATCCGCGACCAGCAGGATGCCGTGCTTTTGCGTGATATGCCGCAGGGCCCGCAGGAATTCCGAGGGCGCGGCGATGTATCCACCTTCCCCCTGAATGGGCTCCACGAAAATCGCGGCCACGTCGCTGGGATCCACCAGGCGCTTGAACAATTCGTTCTCGATGAACGAAATGCAATCCGCGGAGGTGACCCCGCGATAGGGGTCGGGATACGGCGCATGGAACACTCCGGGGATCAGCGAACCGAATTTCTTGCGCTGCACGGCCTTTGACGCGGTGAGCGACAGCGCGCCCATGGTCCGTCCGTGGAAGCATCCATAAAATGCGATAAATTTTTCGCGCTGCGTGTGGTAGCGCGCCAGCTTCATCGCGCATTCAATGGCTTCCGCGCCGGAATTGCCGAAGTAAACTTTCTTCGGCTCCGCACCCGGAGCAATCGACGCAAGCTTCCTGGCCAGCTCCACCATGTTCGGAATGTAAAAATCAGTGCCCGAAATGTGAATCAGCTCCGCCGCCTGCTTTTGTATCGCGGCCACAACTTCAGGATGGCAGTGGCCTGTGGCCACCACCGCGATCCCGGCGGCGAAATCCAGGAACACGTTGCCATCCACGTCTTCAATCGTCGCGCCGCGCCCATACTTGGCCACCAGCGGGTAGCCACGCGTGTACGACGGCGAGATAAATTCTTCGTCCAACTCCAGAATTTTTTTGGCGTGCGGTCCGGGCAGCGCCGTCACCAGGTGCGGCAGCTTCGTTACAGTTTCTGTCGGCATTGTTTTCTCCTCAGTATTTGCAAGCGCGTGAAAACAAAATCATACGGCTAGAATTTCGTTGTGTTTAAGGAGGAAAGTGCGCGTAGGAATTTCCGCGCGAAGAGGGAGCGGGCTTACGCCGCCCCAAACAGGTTGGGGCGTTCCTGAGACGGCCGTTTATGGAATGAAACCTGTGTGCGCACGGCAATCATGTCAAAAACACTTTACGCCAAATCTACCGCCGCTTCCACCCCCATCCCGCCTCTAGTGTTCCTTAACACTCCACTGTTGCCCGCAAGTTTGTGTTCGCGGGTCAGTTTGAATCCCTCGGCAATCCGCAGTGGGCACACCGGAGAGTGAAGACACCCTTCCACGACGACGCGAAGCGTTCAAAGCATCTGGGACACTCCCATCGTCCAATTCGACGAGAATATAGCGAAAGTAAGGATAAGCATAAAAACGCCGCAATGAGAGCCGCGCGAGGCGGGATGTTGGAATCCTTGCCAAATATCCATACGGAGAGAAACACGGCAGCAAATATCGATGCAGGGAAGCTTAACAACAGAAAGAAAAAGCGTCTCCGGAGCTTTCTGAATGATTCCCATTCTTTCTGATAATCAATCATCAAGTCGCCACGGAGAATGGTGCGCCGCCCAAGCCAATCTTGCGCCGCAAACCTAACGCTGCACTATCTCCGCTTCCACCTCATCCCATCGCGCGTGTCCTCTAAAATGACACCTTGTTTCGCCAGCTCATCGCGGATGCGGTCTGACTCGGTGAAATTCTTTCTCTTTCTGGCCGCCAATCGCCTGGCAATCAACTCTTCGATCTCGGCTGCGCTGATCTCTTCTGCCTTCCGGCCGAATCCAATCGCCTGCAGCCGCGCCGCATCGTCATCCTGTAGCAGCGCGAATATCTCATCGAATCCAACCATCGCCTTGCGGATTGCTTCCGCGTCAGCGCTGCCCAGCTTTCCGGATTCCATTGCGATGTTCGTATCGCGCACCAACTCAAACACAGCGGCCAGCGCCTGCGCCGTATTCAAATCATCGGCCATCCCAGCGTCGAAACCTTCTTCAGCCACTCGCACGCGCTCAACAATTGCCTCACTCGCTTTTTTCTCCCCGCCTTTTATTTCTGCCAACCGAATCATGAATTGCCGCAGCCGTTCCACGGAACTCGCCGCCTGCTGTAAACTTTCCATCGTGAAATTGAGCTGCCGGCGGTACGGCACCGACGCCAGCAGCAAGCGCAATGACGACGGCTTGGTTCCTTTTGCGAACAAATCGCGCAGCGTATAAAAATTGCCCAGCGATTTCGACATCTTCTGCCCATCCACCAGAAGATGTTCCGCGTGCAGCCAATACTTAACGAAGGGTTTCCCTGTGGCCGCTTCTGACTCCGCGATTTCGTTTTCGTGATGCGGAAATGCCAGGTCTACTCCGCCACTGTGAATATCCAGCGTTTCGCCCAGATATTTCATGGCCATCGCCGAGCACTCAATGTGCCAGCCGGGCCGCCCCTTTCCGATGCGTGTCTCCCAAAAATGTTCGCCCGGTTTCGGCGCCTTCCACAACGCGAAATCGCGCACGTCCTCCTTTTCGTACTGATCCACGTCCACGCGCACGCCGGTCTGCATTCCGCTGACGTCAATCTTGCTCAGCTTTCCGTACGCCGGAAATTTCGCGATGCGATAGTAGATCGATCCCTCGCTGTTGTATGTGTACCCCTTCTTTTGCAGCAACTCGATCTCCGCCACCATATCTTCGATGTGATCGGTCGCGCGCACCAGTTTCTCCGGGGTCTCCATCCCCAGCGTGTGGCAGTCCTCGGAAAACGCCTTGATGTAAGGCTCGGTGTAATCGCGAATGCTTTTCCCCGCCGCGGCGGCATGGGCGATGATGCGGTCGTCCACGTCGGTCAGATTCATCACCTGATTCACTTTGTACCCGCGTGTCCGCAAAAACCGCCTCAGCAAATCCTGAAAAATAAATGTGCGGAAATTCCCGATGTGCGCGTAGTCGTACACCGTT
>DATNHU010000312.1:0-5043 GCA_035604795.1 Candidatus Limnocylindrales bacterium | reverse complement strand
CAGCGGAGCTGCCGCTCCTTCCACGTATGGATCGCTGCTGTTGGCCCGGATGATTTTGTCTCGCACCTGGTAGTTGTTGAGCTGCACATGGAACGCCGACTCCACGTCGCCCACTGTCCCTCGCGCCCTTACGAAGAAATTGTCCGTCCCAACCTTCACCACCTTCAGGTTGTGCGCTTCAAAAAACTGCTGCACCGTCTTTGCTTCCTCCGCCGTCGGCGCAAACCGCTGGGCAATTTGCGACCGGCTCAGAAAGTGACGGTAGTTGGCCGACGTGCGGTCATACAGTTGCCGCGCCAGTGCGTCCATCTCACCACGGCTGTGCGGGTTTAGCCAGATGCTGACCTCAATGGTCTTCGACGGATCTTCCGTCCCGAGGTTTCTTGCAGTAGCCACATAGTTGGGTGTGTTATGCGCGATGAACTGTCCGTCAGCCGCACTGGCTGTCAGTGCCGCGCATCCGATTAGGGTCAACACAACAAAGCTCATCCACATCTTCTTCGTACGCTCGAAGTGGGTTAAGCAGTAAAACGCTGGTTTCTTTTCCTGCATTGCTTCCTCCTGGAATTATGTTTCTTGGGCCCTGGCCGAACTGTCGAGACCAGCAAGGGTGACCTGCGACCTACGGCGCAATTACTATTGGAAGTGGCAGACCTCAGGGTCGAGGTTCGCCTGCATCCAGCCCGCTGCGAGTAGTCAAAAATTCGCGGCAATGCTGGACTAACCTTCCGCAAGATCACGACATGCTACTGGCTTCGTCCAAGAATGACAATGAGTCCAAAGACTCCTTGTTTCCTTAACCTCTCCACCCTTTCAATATCTTGCGGTCGTGGATTCCTTCCTCTCGTCCGCCCTCACCGGCAAACGCTCTCGATTTCCTTATAAGGCTTCTCTGCGTGCTCCGGATACTTGATCTGCTTTACCTGCATCCATTGGTCCAGCAGCGTTCCCGCATCATGCAACCCCACATCCGGATCACCCTCATACGCCGCGTCGCTCTCCGCTTCCTCCAGCGTCACCAGCTTGAATCCCTTCTTCTTAAGCAGGTCCAACGCGTCTGGCAGAATCGTGCTGCTGAAAGCTCCCAGGTGCATCAGCAGCACGTAGTTGATTTCGTGCCCGTAAATCAGCTTCGCCTGCGCCCGTCCCAGGTCAAGAAACTCCGAAGCTGTGCTCAAGTAGCTCAAATGCAGCCATTCAATAGACTTCGTATCACCCTTCGCCACGCACCGCGCATAAGCCGTATTCCATAGGTAGTCTTCCCAATCCAGAGTCACTTGCGCGCTCCTGTACCCGTGCCCCTTCAAATAGGCCCGAACCGCGCGCCGTTTCTCCATCGTGTCTCCCTCGTGCAGGTAGGGATAGCGAAACCAGTGCCAGTCATCCCCCGACCCCGCTTTCCGTGCCAGCAACTCCAGCGCCGGCTCGTTCTCCTCAATCTCCCGCTCAAATGCCTCCGCAGTGTTCTGCTCCAGATCCATGTGCGCATAAGTATGATTTCCCACCGGCTCCGCCGCGGCCCATAACTTCAGCGCCTCTGCCCCATCGGCGTTTCCCTCCAGTTTTCTTGCGTTGATAAATCCATACACCGGAGGCACGTGCCGCTTCTTCAGAATCGCCAGCACATTTTTCGTAGTCTCCGCCCGCGTAACTCCCGGTGGCAGCGCCCCATTCGAAGGCAGATCATCCATCGTGATGGCCAGCTTCTGCCCAACGCACACGCCCGCCAGCCCCGGAAAAAAGACAACCAGCAGGACGCCCTTCCATCCAATCGGCCACAGCAGATTTTTCATGACAAGGAGTTTACTTCTTCCAGCAGACAGATGCCCGCGGTGAACGCAGACGCAAGTGGGGACCGCCGGCTGGGCTGTCCAGCCGAGCGCGGCGAGGCGTTCAAGCACGCTTGTTTCAGCTTCTTAATGGTGCCATCGAAGGGACTCGAACCCCCACACCGTTGCCGGTACATGGACCTGAACCATGCGCGTCTGCCAATTCCGCCACGATGGCAATCTGAATTGCAATGCAGCGGCGGCCGCGAGGCCGCCGTGTCAGGAAGACCAACCCTTCTATTTTTGCAGCCCAGCCAGAGGCTGTCAAACCAACCCTTCACCACGGAAGCACGGACACACGAGAAACGGAAGCAAAAAAATTAAAGATATTCCTCCGTGTCTCTGTGCCTCCGTGGTGAAAAGCATTTCCGCAGCTCTACCAAGCCTTATCCCAGCTTCGCCGTCATCGAGATCTTCGCATTCAGCACCTTCGACACCGGACAGCCCTTCTCGGCCGCCTCCGCGTACTTCTGAAACGCCGCCGCATCCGCTCCCGGGACCTTCCCCACCACATCGATGTGGCTCGAAGTAATCGTCCACCCGGAATCCAGCTTCTCCATGGTCAGCGTCACGTTCGTGCTGATGCTTTCCGGCATCAGATTCGCCCCGCCCAGTTGCGCCGAAAGCGCCATCGAAAAGCACGCCGCATGCGCCGCCGCAATCAGTTCCTCTGGATTCGTCCCCGGCCCATTCTCGAATCGCGAAGTAAACGAATATTGCGTGTCTTTCAACACTCCGCCCGGCGCCGAAATTGTTCCCTTCCCATCTTTCAATCCGCCCTTCCACACTGCGCTAGCCTTGCGTTCCATCGTGTTCTCCTGATCATGACAAGAAGATTAAATCCCCGGCCATTGTAGACGGAGATTGCCGGCATGTCAGGTGCCCAGTCCGCCTGCGGACAATCTTTCACCCTCAATAAAAATCCGAGCAACTCAAATAGAATCCGTAGACAGGACAGCTCAACTTACACCCGGTTCTCCTTCAGTCCGCCGAGCAGTTCGGACAAAAGAGCTCCGGATGCCCCGGGCTCGTTTCCGCCCGTTTCACTTCAGTTCGATCTCCCCCGGGGAATCTTTTTGTCTGTTCACAAATCTTTCCTGCATTCACAGACCTTTTTGCGCTAGAATGCCCCTGCATTGAGAGCGGCTTCCATTTGGCCTGGAGCACTCTTGGCCTTCCCCCAGGAGGTAGTAGATGTATCGGTCCAATTCCAGCTCCTTGGCGGACTCTCGTCCGTTCGTGAGCGTTGATTCCTTGATCCGCAACCTTGCTCAGGATTTTGTTACTTCCTTCAATACTGGCAACTACGATCAAGTGGCCGCTCTCTTCGCTCAGGACGGTGCATTCATGGCACCGCATCACGATCCAGCCTACGGCCCCAAGGCCGTCGAGCGCCTGCTCCGCCAGTGCGCCGAAGCAGGATACGAAGACCTGCGCCTCGAAACCATCCGTGTCGAGGCTTCCGGCGAGCTGGCAATGGAAATCGGCCGCTACACCGTCGCCATCCGCCGGCCCGACGGCACTATCCTCGCTGACCGAGGCAAGTACGTAAAAGCCTGGCGCCGTCTGGGTGCGTGGCTAATCGTCGCCGATTGCTGGAGCAGCAATCTTCCCGTTCCGCGCTAAGCCGCGACTGGGCCATAATCTTGAGTGTTTGAATCTGAACGCCGCAGCCTGCCCCTACGGCTTGAACTCCACCGCAACCGTGGTCTGCACTACTACCGGCTTGCCGTCGATCCGGTAAGGCTCGAACCGCCACCAGCGCAGAGCGTCCATCGCGGCTTGCCCCAGCACCTCGGGACCATTCAGCGCCCGCACATCCACCACCGACCCGTCGCGGTCCACCACTACGTCCAACTCAATCACGCCTTGCAGCTTCGCCTGCCGCGCCTCCAACGGATAGTCTGGATCCACGCGGTGGGTCAATAGCTTCTCCATCACCTCGGCGGGAACGCGTGCCTGGGGCTGCGGCGCTGCCGTTGTCTTTTCGCTCTTCTGCAGACCAGACTCTAAATCTTCCCACCCGCGATTCCAGCGCCACCACAAAGCCGTCAGTAAGATCGCCGCCGATACCAGCACGAAGATCCATCTCCGGTCGCGGCCCCTGCGGGTAAGAGGCTGCGCGCCGCCCGATCCCCCGCTCTCCGAGCCTTTCCCTGCTCCGATCGGAATCTTCCCCCGCACTCCCGGTTCCAGTTCCGCTTTCGTCGTACCCGCCCAATCGCGAATTGCCGCCTGCTGTTCCGCCGTCAGCCCCACAAACTCCAACCCCAGGCGCAGCTTGTCGTGATGCCTCACCAAAGCCCGCGTGCGCAATGGATCCGCCACCAGCGGCAGCTGAATCTCCACTCCCACAGCCTCACCCGGCAACAGTTCTCCCGCCAGCACCGCAGACACTCCGCCTTCACCCAAATTCACCGATCGCCCCGGTAAAGTATCCGGAATCCCCGAACGCACCACCGTCACATCTAGCAGCGCCTGCACGCGGTATCGCAGCCAACGCCGCCGCGAAGTCTGATCCCGTCCCCGTGCCTGTGCCTCTGCCGGCATTCAATGCCTCTGATTCTGCGAAGAAGTTCTTACTTGTTGCGAGCCCGCAGCTCCACAATCTCGCTCCCGTTTGCCACCAGCACCATGCTCGCCATTCCAATGAACAGCCCGTGCTCCACCACTCCCGGCATATCGCTCAGTCGCCGGGCCAGCCCATCCGCGTCCGGAATCTGCCCGAACCGGCAATCCAGAATGTGATTGTTCTCATCGGTCAAGTACGGCTTCCCATCCGCTCCCCGCCGCAGCTCAACCGCCGCTCCCAGCGCCTCAATCTTTTTCTGTACCACTGCCTGCGCGAACTTGATCACTTCCACCGGCAGCGGAAACTTTCCCAGCACCGGAACTCTCTTGCTCGCATCGGTGATAATCACGTAATACTTCGTCGCCGACGCGACAATCTTTTCCCGCAGCAGCGCCCCACCCCCACCTTTAATCAGCCGCAATTGCGGATCAACTTCGTCCGCTCCATCCACGGTTACATCGATATCCGGGCATTCATCCAGAGTGGTAAGCGGAATCCCAAGCCCGGCCGCCTGCTCCCGCGAACGGTCAGAACTAGGTATGCCGCGAATCTTCAGACCGTTCTTCACCTGCTCTCCGAGCAACTGAATGAAATACGCCGCCGTCGACCCCGTCCCCAGCCCAACCACTTGACCATCCTTCA
>DATNHU010000311.1:0-10264 GCA_035604795.1 Candidatus Limnocylindrales bacterium | reverse complement strand
CCCACCCCGGCTTCTGCGGCATGATCGAGCACACCTCGAAACGACGCAAAGCGGCAAACGTTTAAAGAACGGAAAAAAGCGAATATCGAACTGCCCCAATACCCATTCCTAAGAAGCTTTTTCACAGCTTCTGTGCCTCTGCGGTGAAGCTTTTGCCTTTGGATTTCCTTCCTCCACCCTGTGCTACGATATTCCCGGCTCATCATGAATGCGCTTCTCAATGACTTCCGCTACGCTTTCCGCAACTTCGCCAAAAATCCTGTCTTCACCGCGGCCGTAATCCTCTCTCTCGCCATCGGCATCGGCGCAAACACTTCCATCTTCAGTATTACCGACGCCCTGCTTCTGCGCCCGCTTCCGTACAAGAACGCCGACCGTCTGGTCATCCTGTGGAATCGCTCGCCCGGCCTGAACATCACGCAGGACTGGTTTTCCCCCGCGCAATACTTCGACGTCAAGAACGGTCACTCCGGATTCGAGCAGCTCGCCATCGCCATCGGCGGAAATTTCAATCTTACCGGCAGCGGAGATCCGGAGCGCGTCGGCGCGATTCGCGTCTCCTCAAACCTCTTGCCCATGCTGGGGGTCAACGCCGCTGCGGGGCACCTTTTCACGCCGGAGGATGATTCGCCCGGCCGTCAGCTCACAGCGGTCCTCACCTACGGATTCTGGTCGCAGCATTTCGGCTCTGACCCGAGCATGCTCGGCAAGCCGCTCATCATCAATGGAGTCACTTACGAAGTCGCGGGAATCCTGCCGAAATATTTCTCTTTGCCGCGCGAAGTCTTGCCCATTCTTTACGGCACCGATCACGCCGATCTATTTATTCCCCTGCCTTTCGGTGCTGACGCGCCACAGCACCGCCAAAACGAAGACTACAATGTGCTCGGCACGCTCAAGCCCGGCGTCACGGTCGCACAGGCCCAGGCGGAAATGGACACGCTCACCGCGCGTCTTCGCCGCGACCATCCCGATGTCTATCCGCCCAATGGCGGTCTGACCTTCGGCATCGTGCCGCTACTCGATCAGGTCGGCGGCGACGCGCGGCGGCCGCTGCTCATTCTTCTTGGCTCGGTCGGATTCGTGCTGCTGATCGCTTGCGCCAACGTCGCTAATCTTCAACTCTCACGCGCAGTCGCGCGCCAAAAAGAAATCGCCATTCGTACCGCGCTGGGAGCGAGTCGCGGCCGTGTGATCCGCCAATTGCTCACCGAAAGCATTTCGCTGGCCCTTTGCGGCGGCGCGCTCGGCGTACTCTTTTCCTTTTGGGCCGTGAAGTGGATTCACGTTCTCGGCCCCAAGAGCGTTCCGCGCCTCTACGACATCGGCGTCAACGCCGAGGCGCTTCTCTTCACGTTTTTGCTTTCCATAATTTCCGGCGCGCTCTTCGGCCTCGCTCCTGCCTTGCGTCTGGGCCGCCTCGATATTCACGCCACGCTTAAGGACGAGTCCCGCGGCTCCGCCGGATCCGGCGCTGTATGGGGACGCGGCAACAATCTTCGCCGCCTGCTGGTGGTTTCCGAGCTTGCGCTCAGCGTAGTCCTGCTGATCGGCGCGGGGCTGCTGATTCGCAGCTTCGCGCGCCTGCAAAATGTTCAGCCCGGCTTCAATCCGAAAAATGTTCTCACTCTTGAGCTGACCATGACCGGCAAGAAATACGCCGACAGAAACGCGGTCCTGAACACCTATCGCGATCTTTGGGATCGCCTCGAGCGCCTGCCCGGTGTCACCGCTGCAGGCGGCGTTACTCCCGTCCCGCTGAGTGCGACCTTCGCCTGGGGCCCCATCGTCATTGAGGGCCGCACTCCGCTCGCGGGCGAGAATTTCATCAACGCCGATGAACGCGTTGTTGCAGGCAACTACTTCCGGGCCATGGAGATCCCCCTGCTTAAGGGACGCGTTTTCGATGAACACGACAATGCCACTGCACCCTTAGTAGCGGTCATTGACGAATATATGGCCCAGCAGTTCTGGCCCAACGAAAATCCTATTGGCAAGCACTTCCGCCATGGAACCCTGACCGCCTCAGGTCAGCCCATCGAAATCGTCGGCGTGGTGGAGCGCATCAAGCAATACACTCTCGACGCCGATTCGCGCATCGCGCTCTACATGCCGCAAACGCAAAACCCGTCGCGCGGAATGGATGTGGTTTTGCGCAGCATGGGCGATCCCGCGGCGCTCGCTTCCGCCGTCAAAGATCAGCTCCGCGCGATCGATACCGATCTGCCCATGTACGGCGTGCGCACCATGGCTCAGCGCGTGGACGAATCCCTCGCTAGCCGCCGATTCTCCATGTTGTTGCTGGGATTGTTTGCGTCGCTGGCCTCGGCGCTCGCCGCCATCGGCACTTACGGAGTCATGGCCTATCTGGTCAATCAGGCCACGCGCGAAATTGGAATCCGCATGGCCTTGGGTGCCACGCAGAAAAATATCTTGTCGCTCATCCTGCGCAAAGGCATGACCCTCGCGCTTACTGGAGTCGCGCTGGGTCTGGCCGCCGCGTTCGCGCTTACTCAGCTTCTGCGCAGCCAGCTCTTCGGTATCCAGGCCACCGATCCCACCACATTCTGCGCCATCGCAATTCTTCTCGCCGGCATCGCTCTCTTTGCCAGCTACATTCCCGCCCGCCGCGCCGCCCGCATTGATCCCATGATTTCACTCCGGTCGGAATAAGCTGCGCTTCCTCGACGATTTCGCGATTAGGAATTCTTTCGCTTGCTGCGAGTGATTTCGTCTTTCAGTTGAATCTGATTGATCTATTCACGGTCGATTGCCGAAATCTTACTGCCGATGTGCTACTTTCCGCTAAGGAAGGCTCCGGCCTGTCACGCAAAATGGCTACTCATGTTTCTCCGTGCTACCTCTGAGTGCTCTGTGCCCCTGTGGTGAAGCCTCTTGGTTTTTGCTCCCTGTTTTGTCTCCGCCAACCGATATGCTAACTTTCAAAAGCGCCTGCAACTCCCTAAATCACCCCTTCTTCCTCCCCGCCCAATCTCTCAGCATCGCGGCCACGTCCGCATGCTTGCCTTGCTCCGCGGCCTCGACGGCGTCAAACGTGCCCTGAAAATTCGTCCCCTTCTGCAACGGGTCGAGCCCTTTCTCCACAAAGAAGTGGCACATTTCCAGGTGTCCTCGTTGGGCGGCCATGTGCAGCACCGTCAATCCGCGCATGTCTTCCTTCACGTCCGCGCCCGCGCCTATCAGGAATTCCGCCTTATCCAACTGAGGCTTGCCGAACGCGGTGTACCACAGCAGCGGAAAACTATGCGCGCCGCGCTCGTGAATCCTTTGCGCGTCCTCAGCCAGCATGCGTTTCATGTCGTCAAGCGAGCCGAACACTGTGGCCGTGCACAGCGAATAGGACGCGCCGCGATCCAGCAAATGCCCCCCGATGTCCGGCCGCCCCATGTGCGCCCCCGCTTCCACTGGCAACTCATCCCACGAGGCGCGCGTGTTGAGCAGTTCAGGAGCCAGCTCCACCAATTTCTTGACGCGATCAATGTTGAAGTGGCACAGCACAATAAAGGCGTTGATGAAATCGCGCGGCAGCCCCTGCGTGTCATCGCGCGTCAACGCCGCGAATTTCGGGCCGTACTCAAATCGCCGCGCGTAATAGTCCCGCGGAATCGCGTCGGCATTGCGCAGCACTGCCGCCGCTTCGCTCTTGCCGCCCGTTGAGGCAATGTCCAGCGCCGTCTGCCCCGCCACATTCCTGGCGTTCACCTCGGCGCCCTTCTGCAACAACAATCGCACCATCCGGGGATATCCCCCGCGCGCGGCACTGTGCAGCAAGGTATCCCCATCCGAGGTAGCCGTGTTCGGCTCCATCCCATTCGCGATAATGTCAAACCCCATCGCCTCCGCCGACACCTGGAACGGTGATTGCAACCCCAAATACATGGCCGTCGCGTTCTTCCGCTTCGGATTCCCCTGCTTGAAATTCATTCCGTAGTTGATGGCGTTGTCCACGATGGCCGATTGACCACACAACGCCGCCACATGGATCGGCGTATCGCCCGCCGGATTGGGGGCGTTCACCAAACCGGGCGCGGGACGCAGCAGCTCGTTAAACCGGTCCACCTTTCCACCCGCCGCCGCTTCGTAAGCGTCCAGCACCAGCCCCCTCGATTCAAACAGCGCCAACATCTCCTTTTGCCCTGCGTACGCCGCCAGCAGGTAAACCGACTGTCCATTCGCATCCCGTGCATACAGCAGTCCCGGATCGCGCTCCAGCGCGCGAGTCACCTTCTCCACGTCGCCGTTGATCACCGCCAGCCGAAATGGGTCCTTCTCCGGAGCAAAATCCGCCAGCGCATTTTCCAGCCCACGACTCACATGCCCTCGCTTGATGCCAATCGCTTCCATCGAAATTTCTCCCGCCGGAGAAATCGCTGTCGCGAGCTTGCCCGCCGTCAGCGCCACACCTGTGATTCCCACCGCTCCCGCGATAAACTCTCGTCGCCGATAAATTTTTGACATGGTGGCCCCCCTCTCCGGTCGCACAATGACTATTACGCTCTCAGCAGCCGAAACGCTTCTTCATTCTTGCGAATTTGAAGTTCCTTGGGTGAAGCCTTTTGTATTTTGCTCCCTGTTTTGTCCCGGCCACGCGATATGCTAACTTTCATCAGTGCCTCCCAAACGTATTGGAGTTCTCCTCAGCGGGCGCGGCTCGAATTTTGAGGCCCTGGCCGATAGCGTCGCCGCCGGACGCATCCCCAACGCGGAGATCGCCGTGGTCATCAGCAACCGCGAAGGCGCTCCGGGGATCGAGCGGGCCGCCGCGCGCGGCATTCCTGCAAAGCTGATCCCCTCCAAGGGATTGGAGCGCGAGGCCTACGACAAACAAGTTGCCGCCATGCTTCAGGGGCACAAAGTTGATCTGGTTTGCCTTGCGGGATACATGCGCCTGCTGTCTCCATTTTTTGTTGCCGCTTATCGCGGACGCATCCTGAATATTCATCCCTCCCTGCTGCCTTCTTTCCCGGGACTGGAAGCCCAGCGCCAGGCGCTGGAATTTGGCGCGCGCTTTTCCGGCTGCACCGTGCATTTTGTGGATGAAAACCTCGACGCGGGTCCCATCGTCCTGCAGGCCGTGGTTCCGGTGCTCGATGAGGACACGCCCGACACCCTCGCCGCGCGCATCCTCAAAGAGGAGCATCGCATTTATACTGAGGCGGTGAATCTGGTGCTCGAAGGCCGCACGCGGATCGAGGGTCGCCGAGTGATTCATTTGCCGCCTGCGCAGAGCGCCGCGGCAAAACAAGCGGGTGCAAAACATTCATGACGCCGCAACCGGGTAGTTCACCAAGAAAAGATAGCTCCTCATTCCCCGAGGTCGCGGAGCAGGTCGCCTATTTGCGCAAAGGCGCTGCGGAAATTATTCCCGAGCCGGAGTTTGTCGCCAAGCTCGAAGCCTTGCGAAAAAACGGCAAGCCCCTGCGCGCTTATCTCGGTGTGGATCCCACGGCCCCCGATATTCATCTGGGCCACACCGTTGTCCTGCGCAAGCTGAAGCACTTTCAGGATCTTGGCCACACCGCCATTTTTCTGATTGGCGACTTTTCGGCCATGATCGGCGACCCCACCGGACAATCGGAAACGCGCCCTCCGCTATCCCGCGAACAGGTGGACGCCAACGCAAACACCTATCTCCAACAAGTCTTCAAGATTCTCGATCGGGATAAAACGGAAGTTCGCAAGAACAGCGAATGGCTTGAAAAATTGACCAGCCATGAGGTTGTGCGCCTGTGCGGCCACTATCGTCTGGCGCGCATGCTGGAACGCGAGGATTTTCGCTCGCGCCTTGAAAAAAGCATCCCCATCTCCGTCCACGAATTGTTATATCCATTGCTGACTGCCTATGACGCGGTGATGCTCCAGTCCGACGTCGAGCTGGGCGCCACGGAACAAAAATTTAATTTACTGGTGCACCGCGACATCCAGCGCGAATACGGATTGCCAGGAGAAGTTGCGCTGACCATGCCCATTCTTGTAGGGCTCGATGGTGAACGCAAAATGTCCAAGAGTCTCGGCAATTACGTCGGCATCACCGAACCGCCCTCGGAAATGTTTGGCAAGTTGATGAGCATTTCCGACGACCTGATGTGGAATTATATGGAGCTGCTCACAGACCGCGCGCCCGCGGAAATCACTCGTCTGCGCCGCCACGTCGCCGAAGGCGCGGCGCATCCCATGGACGTGAAAATCGGCCTGGCGCAGGAAATTATCGCGGGCTTTCACGGCTCGGCCGCCGCCACTCACGCCGCCGAAGAATTCCGCAAAGTGTTTCAACAGCGCGGCGCGCCTTCGGATGTCTCCGAAAAAATCCTCAAGCCGGGCATGCGCCAGCTTTACATGCTGCTCACGGAGACCGGGTTGGCCCCGTCGCGAAGTGAAGCCGAGCGTCTGATCAAGCAGGGTGGCGTGGAAATTGACGGTGCCCGCGTGGAGGATGTGAAACGCGAAGTAAATCTGACTCCCGGCGCCCAAATCCTCCTGCGCGCCGGCAAGAAAAAATTCCTGCACATCCTCTGCGAATAATCTTCAGCGCCTATCGCCGCTCCGCGTATTTCTTCAACCGTTTAAGGTATTCGCCGTTGCGGCGCGCCACAGCGTGCCGGGTGACCAGCCAATCCACAGCGCGTGCCATTCTACCGGGCATCGCATATTCGCTGCGCATGGTCACGCGCGCTCCGGCCGTAGTCGGCTCGACCTCCCACCTCTCGGTTCCGCGGACTCCGTAAGCATCCTCAAATCGCCACTCGAATACGCGCGGCCACTCAAACCGTGTCACGACCGCCGTATGCGCCACTGCTTTTTTCACCATCTTTCCTGTGATGCGCACCTTTTGCGCCACGCTGAATTCCGCGCACCCGCCGGTCACCTCGAACTCGCTTCTCATTTCCGCGCCATACCAGTACGGCATCCGCTGCGGAACCATAAACAGAAACACATCCGCCGGAGTTGCCGTGGTTTCCACGCAGCATTCAACGATTCGGGGACCTTGTTTCGTGGGTTTCATCGGCGCGGTGGACGAGTCTATCACCGCCAAGATAATTTCTGGTGGATGGGGCGACGCACGGAGTGCGGCTCCAAAAACGCGTCAATGTTCAGGGATGAAGAATCAGTAGGGAATCGCAGCGGCTGCCAGAACGTGCCGGTTGCGTGTGGACTGAATGAAAACCACCGCGCGCAAATTTTCGCGCTTCCATTCCTTGCCCAACTTTACCGTGGTCTGAGTTTCAAATGAAGTCTCGCCACCCGCGTTGGCCTTCCCAAGCTTTGTAAATGCGCGTACAACTCCATCGTGTTCCAATCCGCGCCCGGCATTTTCTCCGGCGCGCACATTGGAATGCAGATGGCTCTCGGTTACGGCCAGCAGCACATCAAACTTTTCGGTAGCGTCTCCCGGCAGTTTGCCTGCTTGAATGCGCAGCGCGCGTGAGTCCGCGGCGGCATCGCCGGCCCAGGCAAGTTGCAACTGTGCTTTCGGATCAGCGGCGGCTGTCTCAATGGCTTGCTTTGCGCGGATCCCATTGCCGCCAACAAATTCCAGGTGTCCGTCCACAACCATCTGCGGAGTGTAAACTTCCGAACCCAAAAGTCTCGAGTACTCGTCCTGCCGCCGCGTCGCGGCGGAGGACGCAAACGGGTCCAACCATCCCTGGCCATCCCAGTAATCCACATGCTGCTCCAGGATGATCACTTCTGCATTGGCGAAGGGTTGCAGCGCATTTATTTTCGCGAGTAGCGAATCCGCCGGCGGGCAGCTCGAGCATCCTTCTGAGGTGAATAATTCCACCAAAACGGGGTTGCGCGGATTCGCCGCCTGGGGCCGCGAAACCGGGGCAATCGCTCCCAAGAATGAGAGCATCAGGAGGAGCAGAGTTGCGCCAATCATCCGCGATTTCATCTGTCAAATTCCCCTAACGGTGCGAACCCAGTGACCGCAATTTTGATGCATTTACTAAGATGCATTATAATGCCTGCTCGACGCAATCTAACCACTAAATTGTAGGAAATAGGTTAGTGTTTTTCCGCAATTGCCGTACAATAACCCTTATGTCTTCCGAATTCTCTGCCGATTCCCGAAACAGGAATTCGAGTTTTGTACTTCTGGGCGGACGCCTGGCAATCGATTTTGTAAATACCGCTCCTGATGCTGCAGGGGCGTCGGATGCGCTGACAAGCTGGGGGGATCTTGTGGCCTTCCTTGTGGCAACGGGGACGATATCGTTGAGCAGGGAGGCGACGCTGCGCGATTTGGTCATGGACGCGGAGTTGGAAACATCCGCGTTGCGCAGTTATTCGCTGCAGTTGCGGACTGCAATCCGACAGATCTTGGAGGCGCGGATTTCCGGATATGCGTTGGATACGAATTGCATCGCGATCATCAATGGGATTCTCGAGTATACGGAAGGGTATGAGCAGCTGGAAGCTGTTGTGGATGCCGGCATAGGGGAGCCGGACTGGCGCATGACGCTGGTATCTCGCAGTCATGGAATGGAGTGGCTGATTGCTGCCATCGCGCGGTCCGCGGCCAAACTGGTGGCGGAAGGCCCCGCCGCGCCGGTGCGCATTTGCGCGAACCCCAAGTGCGGACTTTTTTTCTATGACGATTCGAGAACCGGCGATCGAAAATGGTGCTCGATGGCTGCGTGCGGAAATCGAACGAAGGTGGCGACCCATTTCCGGAGGCGGAAAGGCGGCAAAAAATGAGAAAAGCCAAATGCCGCGGGCTCGCCGCAGGGAGCACAGCGATCCCCGGAGAATTCTGCTAGTGGATGAATTCCGGCTCGCGGCCCTGTGACCACGGATCGTATTGCAGGGCGAAAGCAATTCTGTCCCCGATGGGCGGATGTGTGTAAAACCAGAAAACAGTGAGGCGCGAAGGGTCGGGCTCTTCGAGATTGGTCTCGCCCAGGATCTGATTGACTTGTGCGGTTACTTGCGGCGCGTCGGGCACAATGCCATGAATGACTTCGAGGCCATATAAATCAGCTTGATGCTCAAAATAGCGGCTGAGTGCGTTGTCGATGGGAGTTGAGGCGAATTGCAGGGTGGAAACAAGCAGCAGCAAAACGGCCAGGGAATCCCAGCCTTGCGGAGCTTTTGCATACCAGATGCTCCCCCACTTGCGGAGAACAATCGCATACAGCCACGCCAGAAATGGAAGCGAGATTCCCAGCCCAATGGCGGTCAACGCGATGCCTTTCCACACGTGGTTCAGCGCGTAATGCCCCAATTCGTGACCGAAAACCGCGAGTGCTTGGGCTTCGTTTGTTCGCGCCAGGGTGGTATCCCAGAAAACCACGCGCTTGGATGAACCAATTCCACTGACATAAGCATTCAGCTCATTCAATTTGGCGCTGGCGGCCATTTCCAGGATACGGTCTTCCGGAATTGTGATGTTGGCGCGAGCCACAACCTTTTCGACTTGCTGGACAAGCTCCGGATGAGATTCCACGAGTGGCTTGTAATCGTAAAAGAGCGGTTCGATGATGAGCGGCTCCGCGTATGCTCCGGCCACGACCAGCAGGAGGGCCGCCACCCATGCGCCCATCCACCACCGGCGCGGGCTGCGCTGGATCAATTCGTAAAGCACCCAGCCCGCAACTGTGGCCAGCACCAGAGTGATGCTTTCCGCCTTCATCCAATCAAGTATCCAGGAGAGCCAACCTTGCACGGAAAGATTGTAGCTGCGCAAAACCTGGTGTCCCCAGGCACGGAAGGGAAGGTTGGCAATATCGAGCGTAAGCAAAAGCAGCGGACAAAAAATTATTGCCTGGAATATTGTCAATCGGCTTGTGCCCAAAGCCCAGTCGCGGAACTTGGCGGCCAGCCCCGTGCGCAAAATGGCGAGCAGAACGAGCAATCCCCAAAAGAATTCGGCGAAGTAAAGGCGCCGGCCCGTCCGCGCAAGCGCGACCGCCTGGCGAAGCTTTTCCGGTGACAACGTGTACTGCACGACGGGCGCGACGGTCTGCCCGGATTGACCCTGGACTGTGGATTGGCCGGCTCCGGCATTTCCAGTGGCCTGGGCGCCGCATGATGACGTGGAAAATAAACAAAGGGCGGCGAAGGCTATCACGCAAAGGAATGTGTCGCGCGCGTGTGAATGCTTTTGTTGGCCGCTCTGGAGCAGCGATGGGCTGGACCTGTTCAAACACATAGTATTCCGCAGAGTGCTTCGCTGCGCAACGTCAGCGCGGACTGGACGTAAACAAGCCACTCTTTCCTGGATTCGTTGTGGTCCCACGAA
>DATNHU010000310.1:0-13668 GCA_035604795.1 Candidatus Limnocylindrales bacterium | reverse complement strand
TCCCGTTCGCTCGAATGTCCAGCGTGCCGGCCACTGAGCCGCTTGAATTGGACTGTGCCCGGTCCAGATAGAGGTAATCCTCCGGCGCCTCCCGCAAATTAAAATAAATTGAATCCGCTGCAATCCCGATGATTTCCATCGGCGGACGATTCCCTTCCACAAATTTGAAGTGTTTGCCGATAGGGTTATGGTCGCCAAAGTAATGGCGCGCCATAGTTTGATTGATAATCGCCACGTGCGTTGAATCCGCCGTGTCATGTGAGGAGAAGTCTCGCCCGGCAAGCAATGGAATGCCGAGCGTCTCAAAGTATCCGGGCATTGTGTTGGTGAAGAATACATGAGATTCGCCGGGATTCACTGGGCGATCTTCTACCTCCACATTGACGCCGTATTCGAGGCCGTCAATCGGACTGGTTGCCGAAACACACGCCGAATGGACTCCCGGTAAATTCCGAGCCCGTTCCGCAAGGGCATCGTAAAAATTGCGGACCTGATCCTGAGTGCGTCCGCCGGTGTTGCTGTTGAAAACGACAGTGAGGACGTTATCGCGATCGAATCCAACGTCCAGCGTTTCGAGATTGTAGAGGCTGTGCAGCAACAGCCCCGCGCCCGCCAACGCGGTCACAGAAAGTGCCACCTGTATCACGACGGGCGATTTTGCCAGCCAACGATTGCGCACCGCGCCGCTCAAGCCCGAGGACTGCACCTTGAGATGTTGCGCGAGCTGGCCATGTGTCGCTGCCAGCGCGGGTAAGAGACCGCAAAGCAAGGCCGTAACAATCAGAGCCCCGGTGGTGAACAGGAGAACGCGTCCAGTCACGCCGGCCACGAGATGAATGGGATCGCGTTCTGTGGAAAGTGATGCAACCAGGAGTTGACCAACCCAGCCCGCCGCCAGAAGTCCAAGCGCGGCGCCCATGGCAGCAAGCAGCGCACTCTCCGTCAGTAGTTGACGCACCAGGCGCCAGCGTCCTGCGCCGAGAGCGAGCCGCACAGTGATTTCCTTTCGCCGCGCCGCGCTGCGCGCAAAAAGAAGATTGGCCACATTGGAACAGGCGATAAGCAAGACGAGTCCAACCACGGCCATGAGAATCTTCGCAGGCAGTGAGAATCGCTCGCGCAAATCAAAAGACCTCGCGCCGCGGGTGTCAGAATCAGCCGCGACATGTCCTGCTCTTTTTCAATTTCTGGAAGTGTTGAGGCGGCCATCACTTGACGGAACAGAGGCTCCAGCCCGGCCTGTGCCTGTGCGATCGAAACCCCCGGTCTTAAGCGGGCTAAGATCGTTATCCACCATTCGCGGTTCGGGTGCGACCCGATAGGAATATAAAACTCGGGCACGCTATCCATCGTGATGCCGAAGAAATACGGTGGAGCAACCCCGACAATCGTGTAGGGAACATTTTGAATTGTAAGATTCTTCCCAATGGCTCCCGTGTCCTCATGGAATTCGCGGCGCCAGTAGTCGAAACTTAGAACCGCGACATGTTGGTCATGATTCGCTTGCAAATCGGACGGAATCAGCAGCCGACCGCGAAATGGACGCACGCCAAGAACTTCAAAAAAGTTTCCCGACACCGATTCGCTCTCGACCGGCGTCGTTTCTCCGTCCTTGGTCACAGGAAGACCGTTAACAAGGCTCGCGGCGAGTACACCCGAAAATACCGTCGCGTTATCTCGATAGATAAAATAAGAGGAAAGTTCCGAAGAATCTTCCCCATGGATTGTGCCGGCTGCGTGGACCAGCACCAGCTCATCAGGATTGTGAACAGGAAGTTTGCGCAGCAGCAGCGGATCAAGTATCGAAAATATCGCCGCGTTGGCGCCAATCCCCAGCGCCAGCGTCAGCACCGCCACGGCGGTAAAGCCGGGACTCTTCGCCATCATCCGCATCCCGAACTTTATGTCCAGCCAGAGCGCACCCATGGTTTGCCTCCCTGCCGGTTATATCGAAAGTATGCGCGGCGTTGGATCATTCAACCACCTTGACGGAATACAGATGTTCTTGAAAGGCACCTTGGAGTACGTCAGCAAATCTGCAATCTGGATTCTCCCCTTTGCTGTTTGGCTCCAGTGACCAAATTGTTCCACGTGAAACAATTTGCACAATGTTGCAGCACTTTTCTGCAACCACATTTTTAACTCCTTCCCAGCCGCGAACTTCCCGCCCGCCATCTCGAAATGGCAGCTCAGAATTCGTCTAATTTCTTGCGATGTCGTGATGCTTGCTCATCGCATTCGAATCAGATACGCTCCCGCGCGAGGCTCGAGCGCAAACTTTGACCAAACAAAACGGCCAACGCACCTGGGACATCGTCATCATCGGCGGCGGGCACAATGGGCTCGTCACGGCGGCGTATCTCGCGCGCGGAGGATTGAGCGTGCGTGTGCTGGAGCGCCGCGAAGTTCTGGGCGGGGCGTGTGCCACCGAAGAGTTGTGGCCCGGCTATAAAGTTTCCACCGCGGCCTATCTCTGCTCGCTGATGCAGGAGCGCATCATCCGCGAGCTGGATCTGCCGCGCTTCGGCTACCGCGTTTACGCCAAAGACCCCGCGTTCTTCACTCCTTTCCCCGATGGGCGCCACCTGACCATGTGGCAGGACCAGAAGCGCACCTGCGGGGAGATTGCCAAGTTTTCGCGCAAAGACGCGGAAGTCTACCCACATTACGAAGAATTCGTCGAGCGGCTTTCGCAATTCGCCGAGCGCATGTTGTTGCGCACTCCGCCCAACATTACAAAAGCCGGGTGGGGGGATCTAGCGGGACTGGGAAAGTTGGGAATGGAACTGCTGCGCATGCCCGAGGACGAGCGCATCGGGCAGGCGCGCATCTTCACGCAAAGCGTCGCGGAATTTCTTGAGCCCTGGTTTGAATCCGAGGAGATCAAAGTCACGCTCGCAACCGATGGCGTCATCGGAACAAATGGCGGCCCGCGCTCTCCCGGCACCGCTTACGTTTTGCTGCATCACGTGATGGGCGGAGTGGATGGCCATCGCGGCTTGTGGGGATTTGTGCGCGGCGGGATGGGCGCGATTTCACAATCCATCGCCGACGCGGCGCGCGCCGCGGGCGCTGAGATTTCCACACGCGCAATAGTGGACCACGTACTTATGAAAGACACCGCATCGGGCCCGCGCGCGGTGGGGGCAGTGCTCACAAACGGAGAGGAAATTCTCGCGCAAACGGTGGTCTCCTGCGCCGATCCCAAGCGCACTTTCCTCGGACTCGTCGGCGAGCAGCATTTACCCACTGATTTCGCGAAGGCCGTGCGCGAAATCGCCATGCAGGGCTGCTCGATGAAAATTAATTTGGCGCTCGATGGCCTGCCCAACTTCACCGCAATTCCCGGCAGCAATCTCCAGCCACATCACAAGACAACCATGCACATTTGCCCCAGCATGGATTACGTCGAGCGCGGCTGGGACGACGCGAAATACGGCCGCCCCTCCGCGCACCCGCTGATCGAAATGACCATCCCTACCACCTACGACGATTCCATCGCGCCGCCGGGCAAGCACATCATGGGAATTTTCCTGCAATACACTCCCTACAAATTGGCAGAAGGAGATTGGCACGACGTGAAGGAAGCCTATGCCAACCGCGTGATGGACCACATCGAGGAATACGCGCCCGGATTCAAGAGCCTGGTGCGCCACCGCCAGGTGCTTTCACCTCTCGACCTCGAGGAAATTTACGGCCTCACCGGAGGCAACATTTTTCACGGCGAAATGAGCCTGGGCCAGCTTTTCTTCCTGCGCCCGGTTCCCGGCTGGGCACGCTACCGCACCCCCGTGCGCGGACTTTATATGTGCGGCTCAGGCACGCATCCCGGCGGTGGAGTGATGGGCGCACCCGGCTACAACGCCGCCCGCGAAATCCTCCACGACTGGAAGCACGGCCGCGCGAGTTAGCGGTTTTGTTCAGTGCATGGGACAGGCTTCTATTGGTCTTGGAGAACAGAGGATTGAAGGAATTTGAACCAAACTATGGGGGATGAGTTAAATCGCCGCGACAACGAGCAACGTCGCATCATCTGTGAACGTGCCGTTGGCAAAGCGCACCGCTTCCGCGAGGAGTTTCGCGTGCAGTTCTCCTGCGGGCGATGTGCGATTGGCCGAAAGCAAATCCGCCAACCGCGTTTCGCCAAATTCCTGCCCGTCAGCGTCGGTGGCTTCGGTGATGCCATCGGTGTAAAACGCCAGCCGGTCGCCATGTTCCAGCGCGATTTGGCCCTGCGCCGCCGACCAATCCGGAAACTCGCCCAGTACCGGCCCGCCATCGGCCAAACGCAGCACGCTGCCATTGGGCCGCGCCACCAGAGGCGGATTGTGCCCCGCATTGACGTAAGTAAATGTCGCTTCGGTCGAATCCAGCACGCCGCAGAAAAAAGTGACATATCGTCCCGGCTCGCAATTCTCACAAAGAATGCGGTTCACGCGCCGGCAAAGCTCCACTGGGCTGCAATCTTCTCCGGCGTAGGCTTTCACGGCCGCCTGCAAATTGGACATCACCAGCGCCGCGGGCATTCCCTTGCCCGCAACGTCCCCAATGCACACCAGGGCGCGGTTTGTGTCCAGCGGCAACACATCGTAGTAGTCCCCGGCCAGCACACGCGCAGGTCGGTACGCCGCAGCCAGCTGGAATCCGGGCAGCGCAGGCAATTCTCGCGGCAACATTCCCTCCTGAACCGCGCGAGCCGCGTCTATATCGCGTTCATCCTGGCGCAGCCGCGAGCGCTCCGCGCGCCGCGCCTGTCCACGAATAATCTGAGTATGCAGAATTCGTCGTAGCGCCGCGTTGTCCCACGGCTTTTGGATGAAGTCGCCCGCACCGCGCTGCAACGCCTCGACGGCGACTTCCACGCTACCCCAGGCGGTCATGACCACGATGGCCAGATCGCGGTCCAGCACGCGCAATTCTTCGATCAGCTCCAGTCCCTCGCGGCCGGAAGTCGTGTCGCGCGCGTAATTCAAGTCGAGCAGCGCCAAATCGAACGGTCGATCCTTCACAGCAGTGACCACGGCTGCGGGCGACCCCGCCAGTTCGATATGGTACCCCTCATCACGCAGCGCCAGCCGCAGCGCTTCCCCAACGTGGGGCTGGTCGTCAGCGATCAGGATGCGGATTTGCGCGGCAACTTCAGGAGCGATTCCCACTGCCATTCACCCTCATAAACCTTCAATTAGAGTATTGCACGGCCCAGGCCCATCGCAAGTCCCTGCTAAACCATTAATTTCCAACTACATAGGAGCGGAATGACGCCAGCATCCAGAGCATCCTGTCCGCTACTGGGACTCATCGTTGCGTCCGTGGACATCAACTTGTGAGTTCCCGATTCGGTACACTGAGGGTCCTCGGCCCAAGCTTCAGAACCACCCCCACAGCTTGTACCTCAAATTCGCCCAAAGTAATCTAATATTGTAACTTAAATGGCCCGCAGCCAAATTCCGCACGACGGCTTGGTCACTGCTTCAGCTTCCAGCCGGGAGAACCGCCTGACGGCCGGCCTTTTCCATGGCGCCAAGCTCACCTTGGAAAACCCAGACTACGTTCGAATGTTGCATGCTTTCACTGACGCGCTTCAGAGTGCCGATAGTAAGCCATGTGACCTGACTTGCGCCGCGCTTGGCATTCGGCGGAGGCACGCGCAGGCAAGCATCATAGCTAACGAACCGGGCATAATGGCCGGACTGGCTGAGGGTGTTTATTTTTTTACCCACCATGGTCTAAAGGCCAAATCGCTTACCGCCGACGGCCAACCGATCAGAGCAGGCCAGGAATTGCTTCGTCTTGAGGGGGAGGCCGAATTGCTTCTCTCATCCGAACGGGTCGGCTTGAACCTCCTGCAGCGCATGTGCGGTATCGCCACGGCCACTCATCGGCTCGCAGAGGCCGCTCGAAAGCACTCGCCGCACACTCATGTCGTTATCACCAGAAAAACGCCCTGGGGCCTTCTGGACAAGCGCGCCGCGCATCTCGGCGGCGGTGGCACGCACCGGCTGGGGCTGGGCGATGCTATCCTCATCAAGAGCAACCATTTGCGGCTCTTCGCGGTCCAAGAAGCAGAGGCTGTCCCTCTTGCTTTGACCAAAGCATGGTCGGAGCGCCAAAAAGCCGCATTCATAGAGATTGAAGTGACCGGGCTAGAGGGCGCTTTAGCAGCTGGCCGTGCCTTTCGCGACTTAAGGGGGTCGGACGCAAAATCAGATTCGTATCCTTGCCTTATAATGTTAGATAATGGGTCCCCAGAGGAAGCAGCGCGGATCATCGCAGCCCTCCGCGCCGAAGGCCTGTGGGACAATGTGCTGATTGAGGTCAGCGGCGGCATTTCGGAGGAGACTCTCGCAGACTACGCGGATTGTGGAGTGGACGCCATTTCCATTGGCGCATTGACTCATTCCTGCCGCGCGTTGGACCTCCGAAGTAAATTGGAAATCAAGGCCGGCGACAGCGCCCGAGTGGTAAGAAAAGACACATGACACCGACTGCCACAAAACTGCGGTTTGAGGACCGCTACACGCTTCCCATCGTGGAGGAGATCCACGATTCCGCGGATGAGATCCGCCGGAAGCAAGCGCGCATTCAGGAATTGAAAGCCCTCAAGAACGCGGTGGTGCTGGCGCACAATTACCAGCGCGATGAAGTGCAGGACGTGGCCGATTTTGTCGGCGATTCCTTGAAGCTTTCGCAGACCGCGGCCAGCACCCGTGCCGATGTGATTGTGTTTTGCGGCGTGCACTTCATGGCCGAAACCGCGGCGATTCTTTGCCCGGAAAGAACCGTGCTTCTGCCGGACCTGCGCGCGCAATGTTCACTCGCCTCCTCGATCACCGTGGAAGAATTGCTATCTTGGAAGAAGCGCTACCCGGATGCGGTGGTAGTTTCCTACATCAACACCTCTGCGGCGGTGAAGGCGGAAAGCGATTACTGCTGCACTTCAGCGAACGCGACGAAGGTGGTCAACTCTATTCCCAGGGACAAACAGGTTTTACTGTTGCCCGACAAATATCTCGCCGATGTAGTTGCGCGCCAAACGGGCAGGACCAACATCATCGCCTATCCCGGCTACTGCCACGTCCACAAATCCATCGATCCGCAGCAAGTGGTTGAGATGATGGACGATTATCCTGATATCGAGTTGCTGATCCATCCGGAGTGCGGTTGCGTCAGCGCCTGCATGGTGAAAGTGCTGGATGGAACATTGCCCAAGGAACGCACTTTGTTCCTTTCCACGGAGGGAATGCTGCGCCACGTGCAGGAATCTCCGGCCAAGGAATTTGCGGTAGGAACAGAAATCGGAATCCTGCATCGCCTGCGGAATCAGAATCCGGGCAAGGAATTTTATCCCGTAAATCCGAACGCCATCTGCGCGTTTATGAAGGCCATCACGCTCGACAATATTATCGCCAGCATGGAATCCATGACGCCCCAGGTCACCGTTCCCGCGGATATTGCCCGCCGGGCCAAGCGCGCCATCGATCGCATGTTGGAATCGGTCTAGCAAGAAAAAATCGCGGGAATTTCACTTCTCAAAGAGGCTCATCGCTCCCGCGTTCTTCCGCCCCTTGGCAGGCTTGCCGGCGCTTTTCTTGGCGGAAGCGGCATCGCCCTTCTTTGCTTTCTTCTTGGCAGATTCCTCCGGGACCTCGAAATCTTTCGGCACGCCGGTTTCAAGCACCTTTTCAAACGCCGCCTCATCCAGAATCGTAACGCCCAACGAACGCGCCTTCTCATACTTGGAGCCCGGATCGGCGCCCACCACAACAAAATCCGTGTTCTTGCTCACCGAACCGATGACTTTTCCGCCGTGGCGAGCTACCAACTCGCCACCTTCCTCGCGCGAGCGATTCGCCAGCGCTCCCGTAAACACAAAAGTTTTCCCGCGAAGCCTATTATTAGCAGGCTTCTTGCGCTCTTCGGTGAATTTCAGCCCCGCTTTGCGAAGTTTCTTCAACAAATCCTGGTTGGCCTTCTCTGAAAAAAACTCCGCGATACTGGCGGCGACTTTCGGCCCTACCTCGCCCACTTCCGTGAGTTGGTCTTCGGTGGCCTGCGCGATGGCATCTAAATCGCCGAAATGTTCAGCAAGCAGTTGCCCGGTTCGTTCGCCCACGAACCGCATGCCCAGTGCGTAAATCAATCGCGCCAGTCCAACTTTCTTGCTGGCTTCAATTTCATCGAGCAGGTTTTGTGCCGACTTTTCCCCCATACGGTCGAGCGCAGCTAGCGGCTCGAGTTTCAGGCTGTATAGATCGGCGACATCCTTCACCAGGCCATCGGTCACAAGCTGGTCGACGATTTTTTCACCCAGCCCGTCAATGTTCATGGCGTGCCGCCCGGCAAAGTGGATCAGCGATTCCTTACGCTTGGCCGGGCACGAGGCATTCACACAGCGATAGGCAACCTCATCCGGCGCCTTGTGAATATGGCTGCCGCACTCGGGACATTTCTCCGGCATGCGAAATTCCCGCCGCGGCTTGCCCTCCTTTACCACGCGTACCACGTGGGGGATCACTTCCCCGGCACGCTCGATCAGCACCGAATCCCCGATGCGCAGTCCCAGCCGCTCAATCTCATCCATGTTGTGCAGCGTTGAGCGGCTCACTTTCACACCACCCACCTCGACCGGCTCGAGCACCGCCACAGGCGTCAGCGCGCCCGTGCGCCCCACCTGAACGATGATGTCGTTGACCACCGTGGTCTGTTGCTGCGCCGGCCATTTGTAGGCAATCGCCCATCGCGGCGCCTTGGACGTGAATCCCAGTTCCTCCTGCATCGCGAATTCGTTCACTTTGATCACGATGCCGTCAATGTCGTAGGGTAATTTTTCACGCTTCGTGTCCCACAGATCGCAGAACTTCAATACATCCGCGAGCTTTGGACACACTTTCCATTCCGCGCAGACTTTGAATCCCATTTTCGTAAAGGCCGTGAGCGATTCCGATTGCTGCGCGAATGCCGAACGAGCGCCGCGCACAGCCGCGGCAAAAAGAATGTACCCGTAGAAATCCAGCCGCCGCGACGCCGTGATCGATGGGTCCAGCACGCGTACCGCTCCCGCCGCCGCGCTGCGCGGATTTGAGAAGAGCTTCCCACCCTGCTCCTCCTGCTGACGGTTCAGCTCCGCAAACGCCTTGCGCGGCATCACGATTTCACCGCGGGCCTCGAAGGTCGGATTCATATTCAGCTTCTGCAAAATCTTTGCATCCACTCGCAGCGGCACCGAACGAATCGTGCGCACATTCGGCGTAACATCCTCGCCAGTCGTGCCATCCCCGCGCGTCACCGCTCGCGCCAATACGCCATCTTCGTAGAGCAGCGCGATGCTCAGGCCGTCAAACTTGTGTTCCACCACGTAATCCACTTGCTCCCGCCCGGCCAGGTCTTTCACCCGGCGGTCAAAATCTCGCACTGCATCGTAGGAAAATGCATTGTCCAGGCTCATCATCGGTCGCGCGTGGCGCACCGTCTGGAATCCCTCACGCGGAGCGCCCCCAATACGCTGCGTAGGCGAATCGGGTGTGACTAACTCGGGATGTTCCGCTTCGAGCTTCTTCAATCGCTCCATCAGGCGGTCGAATTCGGCATCGGTTACCTTCGGCTGGTCTTCGACGTAATAGGAGTATTCGTGCTTGCGGATTTGGTCGCGCAGCTTTTCGGCTTGTTTGGCGGCTGACGTGCTCATTCTCGTACAGGCCTCAAGATTAGCGAGCGTTGTTCAAGGCGGGGTATTATACAATGCGCAGCGTTGCCAATATGCTGGAAGGAATAAAGACCGCCTCTATCATCTTCAACCCGCTTGCGGGAGGGGGGCACTGGCGCCGCCACGTGCATCTGGACGCTGCCAGGCGCGTGCTTTCCGCTGCTGGCATTGAGGCGGACCTGCGTCCCACAGCTGCACCTGGCGAAGCGGGCCAGATAGCTGCCCGCGCGGTGTCCGAAGGCAGCCAGATGATTATCGTCTGTGGGGGAGACGGCACCCTCAATGAAGTGGTGAACGGTATGGCCGGGAGTCAGGTACCGGTGGCACTGCTGCCCGCCGGAACCGCCAACGTGCTTGCCAAAGAGCTTGGTATTTCCTGGAGAATCCCAAAGGCCGCGGCCATGATTTCCAGCGGTATCCCGGTCCGCGTCGCCCTGGGGTTAATGACTCCGGCGGGCGAAGCCGCCGCGCGCCGATATTTCATTTGCGTAGCTGGAGCGGGCGCCGACGGCGCGCTCGTTCATGCTCTGGACCCCGCACTGAAGCTGAAAACGGGCATCATCTCCTATTGGTTTGAGGGATTCCGCCAGCTCTTCCGTTACAAATTTCCCAAGTTTCGCGTGATCGCCCACCAAAATTCGGGCGAGACGACCGTGGACGGCACGCTGGTCGTCATCGGCCGCACTAAGCATTACGGTGGGCCCTTCCGCATCACCACGGGAGCTGATTTTTTCAGCGACGAATTTGAGCTGGCAATTTTCACCAGTCAAAACGCACTTCGTTACCTTACTTATTTGCCGGCGACTTGGACAGGGGCGCTGCGGCGCCAGCCGGACGTCCATTTTGTGAAGACCGCGGCGTTCCGCTGTGAATCGCTGGGGCCCGGCCCGGTTTACGCCCAACTCGATGGCGAACCTAGCGTGCCCCTGCCGGTGGATTTCACCATCGTTCCCGATGCTCTCACCCTGGTCGTGCCCGGGCATCACCGCTCACAGCTTGCAACGCGTTTGCGAAAACAGAACGCTTTGCTTTCAACAACCTGAGATCCGCGCCGTGTAATTGATGGACCCTTTCACCCACATAGCCGTATCCATTGCCGCCAGCCGCGCCGGATTAAACAGGACAACAGACTGGGCAACACCGATGCTCATCGTTTCCGGGCTCGCGGCTGATCTTGATTGGCTTACCGCCCTGAATGGGCCGCGCGCTTTCCTCATCGGCCATCGCACCTTCACGCATTCACTTCTTGGGACCGCAGCCATCGCTATAGTTACCGCCCTTTGTTTCACCTTCGCCGGGCGGAAGCATCCCACTTCTCCAATCCGTTTCTCACGCGCGTTGATTATTTGCGCCATCGGTGCGCTCCTGCATGTTGCGCTTGACCTTACGAATAGCTATGGAGTCAAGCTCTTATGGCCGTTCAGCGATCGTTGGTTCGCCATGGACATCCTGCTGAAGTTTGATTTGTGGGTGCTCATGGTTCTGCTCGCAGGAATATTGGTGCCCATGCTTTTCCGGATGGTGACGGAAGAGATTGGTGCGAAGCAGAAATCCAAAAGCGGAGCGAGTGGGGCAATCCTGGCCCTTGCCATCGTGCTGATTTACGCCGGCGGCCGCTTTGTGCTGCATTCTCGCGCGATGGATTTACTGAACTCGCGGCTCTATCAGGGCGCCGCTCCAGTTGTTGCGGGGGCGTTCCCCGATTCGCCTTCTCCCTTTCATTGGGGAGGCGCGATTATCACGGACGCCGCTCTTTTCCGGGTGGACGTGCCGGTCGTCTTCGGCGCTTTTGATCCCTTCGCTGCAAAACATTTCTTTAAGCCCGATCCTTCCGCCGCGCTCGATGCCGCGCGGGCCACGCAAACCACTCAACTTTTCATGAGCTTCGCGCGGTTTCCGCGCGCAACCGTCACCGACAACGATCGCGGCTTCCATGTCGAAATCACCGATATGCGCTTTGAGATTGGCTCGCCGCCCGGCCGGTCCATGGCCGCCGTGATTGACTTGGATTCGCGGTCTCGGGTGACTCACGAAGATTTGAAATTTGGAGACCTGTTCGAGCGCTGAATGGCCCGCCTTGCCCAGCTGAATGGTCTACTGCACGGCTTTCTTCGCCGGGCGCAGGATCAGACGCGCGCCCCCATAAAACACCACAATCGCTCCGATGGTGATCACGCTTACCAGGACTATGTGAGCTTCCAGAATGTGCTTGGCCTGCTCGCCATACCGGATTGCGAGATATCCTTCCCCAAAAAACCGGATCAAGCGCGCAAGAATCAATGCGATTGTAAATGTGCGCAGCGGCATTTCCAGCGCCCCGGCGGCAATTACAATGCCCTTAAACGGTGTCGGCGGAGGCGCCAGTGCACCGATCAACATAGTGAGAAATCCATTCCTGGCAACCCACTTGTGGATGCGTTCCGCGCGCGCGCCGCCGTGCTTGCGAAAATATGCCTCTCCTCCCGCTCTCGCCACGAAATACAGCACCAGGCAGCCGATCACCGAGCCGATGGTCGTCATCAACGCGTAATAAGGCATCCGCAACGGCGATTTGATGGAAAGATCAATCAGCAACAAATCGCTGACGGACGGCAGCGGCACGGCCACCGAATCGAGGAACGCAACGACAAACAGACCAAGCCCACCCGCTGCGGATATGGTGGCTTGAAGCCAGACCGGCAATCCAAAGGAGTCCATGGGCGTTTGTCGAGGGCACGAATTCGACGCGGAATTGTAGCATCAGGTTGCTGGTGTTTATACGATTGCCGCGGCTGCTTCGGTCAAATCGGGAGCGAACGCTCCGCCAAAGATCTCCGGCATGAACCCCGCAGCGATTATAGCCTCATTCAAATCGGGGAGTACTTATTGAGGTCTGATCGCCTCTTCGATTACGTCATAAATATGATGGAGGTCTCTCGGCTCGATGCAATAGGGTGGCAGTATGTAAATGACATTCCCGAGTGGCCGCAACAATACTTCGCGCTCCAAAAAGAACCGGTACAATTTCGGCCTTAACGAGGAAAGATACCCCGCGTCGCCCGCCCGCAGCTCAATCGCCGCCACGGTTCCGATGCTGCGCACATCGCCCACGGCGGGATGCTTTGAATTCTTCGGCAACCTTTCCGCATGTATATCTGCAATGGCCGCAATGCGCTCAAACACCGGTTCGCTGCGAAAGATTTCCAGGTTTGCCGCCGCCGCCGCGCAGGCAATTGGATTGCCGGTGTAGGAATGGCCGTGCCAGAACGCGCGCTCAGGCTCGGGCCCGGAAAACGATTCGTAAATTTTGCGCGTGGCAAGCGTCGCGCCCATCGGAAGGAACCCGCCCGTCAATCCCTTTGACAAACACATCAGATCTGGCTCAATTCCTGCCAGCTCTGTAGCGAACATCCGGCCGCATCGCCCGAATCCGGTGAGCACTTCGTCGACAATCAGCAGCACATTGCATTTCGTTGCCAGCGCGCGGATGCGCTGCAGATACTCCACGGGATGGACAATCATTCCGCCCGCGCCCTGCAGCAACGGCTCCACAATGATTGCTGCAGTTTGTTCGCCGCGCTCCTGAAGAATTCTCTCGAGCGAATCGCCGCACTCGATGTGGCAAGTCTCGCGCTTCAGCCCAACGGGGCATCGGTAGCAATACGCCGAATGCGCGCGCCGCACCGGAAACCGCATCCCCTCGAACGCTGCGGTGAAAAGCGAATCGTCACTCACCGACATTGCGCCGGCAGTGTCGCCGTGGTACCCGTGCTCCAGCGCGACTATTTCGGTCTTCGCGGGCTGCCCTGAATTCCGCCAGAACTGCACCGCCATTTTCAGCGCAACTTCAACCGCGGTGGATCCATCATCCGAAAAAAAGATATGCTCGAGCGGCGCAGGCGCCACGCGTCGCAATTCCTCTGCCAGCCGCTCTACAGGGTCATGCGTGAACCCAGCCAGCAATACATGCTCGAGCTGCGCCGCCT
>DATNHU010000309.1:0-11458 GCA_035604795.1 Candidatus Limnocylindrales bacterium | reverse complement strand
CCACAACTTTCGGACTGGGCGAGTGAGAGCCACCCGGAAAAATCAACTCGCCGACGCGGCGCATTTCGTCTTCGTTTAAAAAATATCCGCCCTGTTTGCGGCATTCTTGGAGAGCAGATTCCTTCACCGATTCCTCGACCACCATGGCCTGCTCGGAAGAACACAACGTGCCGTAATCAAATGTTTTTCCAGCGAAAATATCGGCGACCGCTTTGCTCACATTCGCGGTGTGTTCGATGAATGCAGGAACATTGCCAGGACCGACGCCATAGGACGGCTTGCCCGAGCTGTAGGCCGCGCGCACCAGTCCCGTGCCGCCGGTGGCCAGGATCAATCCCACTTCGGGTGCGTGCATCAATTCCTGCGTTCCCGCCAGAGTGGTGCGCTCCAGGCAAGTCACAAGTCCATCTGGAGCACCTGCGGTCGACGCCGCGCGGGCCAGGAGCTTGGCCGTTTGACAAATGCAGCGTGTGGCCGAGGGATGGGGACTCATGACAATCGCATTCCGGGACTTGAGAGCGATGAGTGTCTTATAGATCGCGGTGGACGTAGGATTGGTGCAGGGAATAATCGCGCAGACCACACCTACGGGCACGGCCACTTCCAGAATTTTCTTCTCTTTGTCCTCGTGCACCACGCCAACGGTTCGCATCCCTCGAATGGCCCGCGGCACATCCACGGCCGCAACACGGTTCTTCAGAATTTTGTCGGGTACGTTGCCATAACCGGTTTCCTCCACAGCGGCGCGCGCCAGAGTCTCCGCCGCCGATACAGCCGCCTTGGCGACCGCCTCCACAACCGCATCCACTTTTTCCTGGGAGAATTGGGCGTATTTCTGTTGCGCAGCGGCGGCTATCGCCGCCATTTCGCGGGCTTCTTGAATGGAGACGAGGTCGCGATCTCGCAATTGCACTGTAGGGCTCCTCGCCAAAAATCAAAAAAGGGGCGCAGCCAGCAGCGCCCCTACAAGTTCATTTGCCTCCCGGCAGGCTTACTTCTTCGCTGCTTGTCCCCCGCCGCCGGGAAGAATCTTTTCCACGTGCTCGTGCGGGCGCGGGATCACATGGACCGCCACCAACTCGCCCACGCGGCGTGCCGCGGCCGCACCCGCATCGGTGGCCGCCTTTACCGCGCCAACATCGCCGCGCACCATCACGGTGACGAATCCCGCGCCGATATATTCCTTTCCAATCAGCACGACGTTGGCTGCCTTGACCATGGCGTCGGCAGCTTCGATGCTGGCCACCAGCCCTTTGGTCTCAATCATTCCCAACGCCTCGTAGGACATGCGTTCCTCGCTCGCGTGACGTCCGCTGCTTCCGGCCACCCGGAAAATAATTGCGCCCCCGGCCACTCCGGCCGCACGCGCGGGATGAGCCTAGCATGGGCCTCGGAGTGAATCAAGGAAGCTGCGCGAGTGAAACTGGGAACAACTGTGGAAAACCGGGCAGCCGGGGCGTGCTGGCGTGCAAGCGGACGATCAGGGAGAGACCAATCGTCCCAGACCTGCCGAACAAACTCCGTCTCGAGTGCTGTTCTTCACGTTGTACATGGCCTCGTCGGCCAATTGCAGGAGCTGATCTTTTGTGCGCGAGTCCGAGGGATACGATGCCACTCCGACGCTGGGAGTGATGTTTACGTTCAGCCCATCGCTTTGCAGCCAGAGGGTTTCGCGAATGAGTTTATGCAGACGGCGCGCGACGGTGCAGGCGCTTTCCTTAGAAGTCTGCGGCAGGAGGATAACAAACTCATCGCCACCGTAGCGGAATGCAAAATCAATCAACCGGCAATTGAACTTGAGCATCTGCCCGATTTCCGCGAGCAGCTTTGAACCGATCAAGTGGCCGTGTGTATCGTTCACTTTCTTGAAGAAGTCCAAGTCGATAAAAATGAGCGAGAACTCATACCCATAACGCTGCGAACGGTAGATCTCGGTTTCAAGGATGAAATGCAGATGGCGGGCGTTATAGAGATTCGTGCAGTCGTCGGTGATGGTGAGTTCGTGAATGCGTTTCACGTGCCGCGCGTTTTCAATCGCGATGGCCGCAAAATCAGAAAGCGCTTCGAGCAAGGCCAGACTGCGGTCATCAAACCCTTCCGGGCCTACGCAGTTCACCAGTTCGATGACCCCCAAGCAACGGTCTCGGAAACGGACCGGCACCGCAACAATGGATTGGGTTTCCGTATTCGTCTTTTTGTCCAGCTGGGAAAAGAATCTGGTGTCGCGGCTGACGTCGGGGACAATCACCGCCTGATTGTTCTGGGCCACCCATCCGGCAATGCCCTGCCCCATTTTGATGCGCACTTCTTTCAGCGCCTGCGCTCCCTTGCCGATGGCCAGCTCGAAGTAAAGTTCCTGTTTGGCTTCGTCCACCAGAAGCATGGACCAGGTGTCAGGCCGTAAGAACTCGTCAATTTTTTCCATGATGGTGCGCAGGACCTGCTCAAGCTCCAAAGAGCTTGTGAGCGCCTTGCCGAGTTCATGGAATACGATTACTTCGCCGGACGGGCGTCCGGTGCGTGTTGTGCCAGGATTGCGGCGGCGTTCAACGCCTTCAAAGTTGCTGGTGTCGGACACTCTATTTTCCGGACCCGGAGCTGAATTGCGGGGCCGCGAACCGTCTCTCGCGGAGGGGCCATCATATTTCTTATCACCGATAATAGCCCTGCGCAATCGGCTGTTCGACTGAGTGTGACCACATGCCATACTTTGGGGAGGATCTGCGCTTTCCCATTTTGGGACTTGCACTTAGGCAAAATATTTCGCGCGGATTGACACCCTTCGGAGCGCCGCCTATATTGAATCTCTGACGTTGCGCGGGTTAGTTTCCACGCGAATTGGGCTTCAGCGCATCAACGAAATGCCAACAGAGAAAAAGGAAGTAATCAAAGCTGGGTTTGGCGAGCGACTCAGGCGTGAGCGCGAAATGCGTGGCATTTCGCTGGACGAAATCACGACCGCTACGCGTATTGGCCTGCGTTTTCTCGAAGCGCTTGAGAATGAGAGATGGGACCAGCTCCCCGGCGGCGTGTTCAACCGCGGGTTTGTCCGCGCCGTGGCGCATCACCTTGGGCTCAACGACGAAAACCTATTAGCCGAGTACACTCTGGCGACGGGCGACCAGCCGTCCCCATCCTCCAGCGTTGTTCGTACTTCGGCGATGCCGGAATCGGGCGGACACTGGTTCACCTGGGTGATCGTCCTTGTGGTGATTGGCGCGGTGGCGTTCGGAGCCTGGTATGGCTGGCGCCGGCACCTGGCACACAGGAATATTTCTCACGCCGCCACATCGTTGGATCTGCCCGAATCAGGATTGCGATTATTGTGGCCTGGAATTTAGACGCCTTTATCGGAGGCACCCATCAGTTCCGAGACCGATCAACTCCGGGAAATGTTCCGCACAGGTCGCGCTCCCATTGAGCGCAAGCTCGCTGTTTGCACCGGAGCGGCGCCGCTCGCGCCAGAAGACCGGGCGGAATTGCTGGCCATCCTTTCCGCCGATCCTGATAAGCGCATCGCGGAGAGGTCTGCCAGCTCACTGCTTTCCCTGCCTATAAGCGCCTTCACCGCCGCTCTGGCTCGATCTGATGCCGCACCACAATTGTTTGAGTATTGCGCAACCAATCTGATCGACAAGCCGGAGATCGCGAGCGCTCTGGTCAGGCACCAGGGCGCTCCGCTCCCGGTGCTGGCAAGAGTGGCGCTTCATCTGCCGGAAGAAGAAGCCCGGGCTCTGGCCAATGATCTCGATTTGATGAGTACGCGTCCGGAGTTGGCGGAAATTCTCCGTTCTTCCCCGGCGATTGCTCCTGATCAACGGCAAATGCTGGATGAGATGGGTCAGGGAGCGCCTGACTCCGCCGTATTGGCCGAGGTCCTCAAGGAGATTGAGGGGGATCAAGAGAAAAAGCAGTCGCTTCTCCAGCGACTTTCGCGCATGCGAGTGGTTGAGCGGATGCAATTGGCTATCAAGGGGGGCCGCGAGGAACGTATGGCGCTCATTCGAGATTCCTGCAAAGTCGTTCAACGCGCCGTGATGCAATCTCCCAAGTTATCGGAGCGTGAAGTGGAAGGCTTTGCGGGGATATCCAGCTTGAGCGAGGATGTCTTGCGCATCATTGCCAATGCCCGGAACTACCGCAAAAACTACGCGATTGTGCGGGCCCTGGCATTCAACCCCAAGACGCCACTCGACGTTTCCTTGCGCTTGCTCCCGATGGTTCATGTGCCGGAACTGCGCAGCTTGATGTCGAACAAGAATATTCCGGAGACGCTGCGCACGACGGCCACAAAACTTTTCCGACAGCGCACGGATAAAAAAGACTAAAGGTCCGCAGGAAATGCCCATCGCCGGCAGATGCGCGGTGTCCTTATAAGTTTGAAGCATCGAATGGCCTGGGCAGTAGGGCTGACATGTGATGCAATTCCATTTTTCCCTTGAGGTTGCCGAGAATTACTTCGGCGTCTCCACAAAACTCCCAAATAATCTGACGGCAGGCTCCACAGGGCGGCGTGAGCTTGTCGGTGTCGGTGACGACTGCGATGGCGTCGAAACCTCGCTCGCCTTCTGAGAGAGCTTTGAAGATGGCGACACGCTCAGCGCATATCGTCAGGCCATAGCTGGCGTTTTCCACGTTGCAACCGGAATAGATGCGCCCGGACTTCGCGCGCACCGCGGCGCCCACACGAAACTTGGAGAAAGGCGCTACCGCGTTTTCCCGTCCGCTGCGCGCCGCGGCGAGCAACACTTCCCTGTTGCCCGATGTGGTCATATGTTGGCCTCTGATTTGCCGGTCTCCGCGGCGATGAGCGGGAGCACCGCCCGCAGCAAGGCGACAAATTGATCTTTCACGCGCTCACCCGTCTCCAACACCTCCTGGTGATTGAGCGGCTTGTCGATGATGCCCGCGGCCATGTTAGTCACGCAGGAAATGCCCAGGACCTGCATTCCCATGTGGCGCGCGGCGATCACTTCGGGGACGGTGGACATCCCCACCAAATCAGCACCAATAGTTGCGAGGTATCGAATTTCAGCGGGCGTCTCGTAGCTCGGGCCGGAGAGCGCGGCGTAAACTCCTTCGTGAATGGAGACACCTAGCCTGCGGCCCTCTTGCAGCGCGAATCCGCGAAAGGCCTTGGCGTAGGCATGGGTCATATCTGGAAATCGCGGGCCAAACCTTTTGTCGTTGGGCCCGATCAAAGGGTTCAAGCCTTGCAAATTGATGTGGTCGCGCAGCACCACCAGCGCGCCCTGTTTGTAGCTGCGATTGATGCCTCCGGCGGCATTGGTGAGGACGACGGAGCGGATTCCCATGCGGGCGAATACGCGCATGGGAAAAATCACTTCGCGGAGCGAATAGCCTTCATAGAAATGCACCCGCCCCTGCATGGCGGCGACGGAAATTTCGCCGGACTTCCCGGGCAAATTGCCAATGACCAGCTTCCCGGCGTGACCCACTGCCGTGGAGCGCGGAAAGGACGGGATGCGCGCGTATTCAATGCGTGTGGCGCCTGCCAGATCATCGCCGAAGCTGCCCAATCCACTTCCGAGCACGACGCCGATGTGCGGGCGAAGTTTGGTCTTCGAGAGGATGCTTTTCGCGGCAACCGTCGCTCGGACGAAATCGGGGCTTGAGCGCGCCGAGCGTGTGCTTGTTGGACTCACAAGAACATCCCAACAATGCATGCGGACATCAGGTTGGCCATGGTGCCCGCGAGCATGGCACGCAGGCCGAGCTTGGCGAGGTCCCCGCGCTTATTGGGAGCCAGCGCGCCGATCCCGCCAATTTGCATTCCGATGGAGCTGAAGTTTGCGAAGCCGCACAACGCAAATGTTGCGATGGTGAACGACCTCGGGTCAAGCGCCGCTTTCATGGGGCCAAGGAATGAAAACGCCACCAGTTCATTCAATACCATGCGGATACCAAGCAAATTTCCGATGGCTACGCAGTCGTGCCATGGAACGCCGATTACCCAGGCCACTGGCGCGAATATCCATCCGAAGATTTGTTGCAGCGACGACGGGAACCACGCCATTCCATGCGGGGCAAGCCAGTTATGCACTCCGCCAAGCAAACCATTGGTGAGCGCAATGAGAGCAAGAAAGGAAATCAGCATGGCCGCAACATTGATGGCCAACCATAAACCATCGGTGGTTCCGCGCGCGATAGCCGAAAGGAAATTGTCCCCCTTATGTTCGGCATTTTCGGGCAAAGTAACATTGCCTGCTGTCAGCGCCACTTCCGTTTCGGGCACCATCATTTTCGCAATGAGCAAAGTTCCTGGCGCCGTCATGATGACAGCGGCGAGAAGATGTTTGGCTTCCACGCCGAAGGCAATGTATGCGGCCATGATTCCGCCGGAGACGTGGGCCATGCCGCTGGTCATCACGGTCATCAATTCGGAGCGCGTCAGGTCGGGCAGAAATGGCCGGATGGTCAGCGGCGCTTTCGTCTGACCCATGAAGATGCTGGCGGCAACGTTGAGCGATTCCGCGCCGCTCGCGCCCATGACTCGCTGCATCACCCAAGCCGCAATCCGGATGATGAATTGCATCACGCGGAGGTAATAGAGAAGCGCAAAGAATGCGGCGATGAAAATAATCGTGGGGAGCACTTGAAAGGCGAAGATAAATCCCACGGAGGATTTCTCCGCGCCGAGCGGCCCAAATACGAATTCCGATCCGACGAAAGCGTAGCTCAGTAGCTTCTTCACGCCGTCGCCCGCCACGCTTAGGATATGCTCGCCGAGTGTGAACTTCAGCGCAAAGAACGCAAACAATACCTGCAAGCTCAGTCCCCAGAGGATTGTCTTCACCTTGATGGCGCGGCGATTCGACGACATTAAGTAGGCGAGACCCAGCATGGTTGCCAGGCCGAGGATTCCAGTGAATCGCTCCATCCGTTGCCTCCGGTTTCTTGTTGCTGAGCCGAATCGCGATGCGTCTAGATTCCAATCACTTTGTGCACCAGCGGGCGCGGCGCCGGCGGCGCGGGCGCGATGCGGTAGCTGGATTCCACCAGCTGCCGCGCTTCCGCCAGGCGCGCGTCGGAGTTGTAATGCAGCGTTGCCAACGGCGCGCCGCGTTCGACACGGTCGCCCAGCCGTCGGTGGAATTCCAGGCCGACGGCGGGATCTATCGCGTCTTCCTTTTTTTCACGGCCACCGCCGAGAACGCCGCAGGCGATACCCAGCCGCTCGCAATCGATCTCAGCCACAAAACCCGCTGCGGCGCTGGTCACGTCGAGCTTCACGCGAGCTTTCGGCAGGCGTTGCGGCTCGTCCACGACGCGCGCGTCCCCGCCCTGTTCGTGGATGATCTCGCGGAATTTATCACGGGCGCGCCCGGATGCAATCATTTCCTCGGCGAGCTTCCGGCCTTCGGCTACATCCTTTGTGCGGTCGCCCAGGAAAAACATCCAGCCGGAAAGTTCGATGGACAATGCGCGCAGATCGGCGGGGCCGGCGCCGCCGAGCACCTCGATACATTCGCCGATTTCCATAGCGTTGCCGGCGGTGCGCCCCAGCGGCTGATCCATGTCGGTGATGAGCGCGACCATTTTTTTGCCCATGCGCTTCCCTGTTTCCACCATCAGTCCGGCGAGGTATTCGGCGTCTTGGATTTTTTTCATGAACGCGCCGGAACCGGTTTTGACGTCAAGAACCAAAGCATCAATTCCTTCGGCGAGTTTCTTGCTCATGATTGAGGCGCAAATCAGGAAGGGATTGTCCACGGTGGCGGTGACGTCGCGCAGCGCGTAGATTTTTTTGTCGGCAGGGGCAATTTCTTGCGTTTGGCCGATCAAGGCGCAGCCACATTTGGCCAGCACACGGCGAAATTCGGCGAGGGAGAGATTGACGTTGAACCCGGCAATGGATTCGAGTTTGTCGAGAGTGCCGCCGGTGTGGCCGAGGCCGCGGCCGCTGATCATTGGTACGCGCAAACCGCCAACGGCCACGATGGGAGCGATAACCAGCGAAGTTTTGTCGCCCACGCCGCCGGTGGAATGTTTGTCCACTTTGCGGCCGGGCAAATCGCTCCAGTCGAGAACTTTTCCGGAATGGAGCATGGCGTCGGTGAGGGCAGCAAGTTCGGCGGGAGAGAGGCCACGAATCCATGCGGCCATGAGCCACGCGGCCATCTGGTAATCGGGAATGGTGTTGTGAGTGTAGCCCTCGATGAGGAATTTTATTTCTTCGGGAGTGAGCTCCCCGGCGTCGCGCTTCCGGCGAATCAGGTCCACAACGCGCATGCGCGACGAGGCTAGCACTGGCACTAGAGGGCGTCAACGCAGCGCCCGTCAACAGGCACGACCAGGTTACGGTGCTAAGCGGAGAATTGCGAAATGGATTGAGCAGGAGGTGTTTTTTGAACATCCGCGGCAACGGCCAGAATTTCCGTGTGGATCCGTGAATTGGAGGCCACACATTCCTTCGCGCCCAATTGATAGGGTTGGCCAGCGAAATCGGTGACGGTGCCGCCCGCTTCACGAACCAGCAGAGTGCCGGCGGCGGTGTCCCAAGGGTTCAGACCGAATTCCCAGAAGCCGTCGAATCGGCCGCAGGCGACTGAAGCGAGATCGAGCGCGGCGGAACCGGCGCGGCGGACGCCGTGCGAGCGCAAGGTGAAATTCCAGTAGTAATTGATATTCGGATTCTGCGCGCGCTTGTGCGCGGGAAACCCGGTGCCGAGGAGACTGGTGGCCAGTTTTTCGTTGGAGGAAACCTGGATGCGCTTGTTATTCAGATATGCGCCCTCACCGCGCGCGGCGGTGAAGAGCTCCTGCGAGACTGGTTGATAAACGACGCCCACGAGAATTTCTTCGTTCCCTGCCGCGCCCTCAGCCAGCGCGATGGAAACGCAAAACCAGGGAAATCCATGCGCGAAATTCGTGGTGCCGTCCAGCGGATCGATGTACCAGGTGTGCTGCGCGCCCGAGGCTTCCGCGGCACTGGCCGAATGCCGGCCGCTTTCTTCGGCCACAATCGCATGCTTCGGAAAATAAGTGCGCAGGCGGCTTATGATGGCCTGCTCGGAGCGGCCATCGGCCTGCGTAACGATGTCCACTTCTCCTTTGTAATCAATTTTCACCGGCCGCGCGAGTTCGGCGACAAGGATTTCACCGGCTTCGCGCGCTGCTTCTACGGCAACTTCCAAGTAGGAGTGCATCGGACTCATCGTAACAGAGCGGAGGTGGCGCAGCCATTCGCGGTGTGCGAAATTCTGATTATGGGTTAAGGTTTTTCGTCCGGGGGAATGTAGGCTTGGCGGTAGCGCATTTTGAAATCGCCCTGCACATGCAAATCAATCCTGCGAAGCGCATTCCCGCTGGCTTTGACTTCGGGATAGTAGCCAATACGGTATTGGGTGCGGAGCTCGCGGTCGATCAGCGAAAAAATTCCCTCCAGCTCCGATGAGCCGCTGGGAAAATACATCGCGCCGCCGGTGGTTTCGGTGATGGTTTCCAAGGCGTGTTCACCGGCAGTGTTGCGCCCGCTTTCTGTTTTCACCGGCCGCAACACCACGGTGTAGAGCATCGCTCCGCTGCGCACGGCTTGATTGCGCGCCGTTTCATAGGAGGCCTTACTGGTGGATTCGCCCGCGTCGGTGACCAGCACGATGACGCGCCGGCGATCTGTCTTCCGTTTGGAAAGAGTCTGAGCGCCCAGATAAATGGCATCATACAGGGCCGTGCCGCCGCCCTTCTTAACGGCGTGGACGGCGTGCTGCAGATGCGGCACATCGGAAGAAAAATCCGCAAGCACGTGCACGTCGTCATCGAATGAAAACACAGCCAACGAATCTCCCGGCCGAACCACCTTCCTGATGAATTCGGATGCCGCCTGGACCTGTTGTGAAGAATCGAGCCGGGTGCTTCCGCTGGCGTCAATCATCAGCGCCAGATCGAGAGGGAGATGCGTTTCCGACTCAAATATGGCGATCTTCTGTGGGACGCCGTCGTCGAAGACCTGGAAGGAATCTTTGGTCAGGCCGGAGATGGGCTGGTTGTGCGAGTCCACCACGCTGGCAAGTATATTGACCAGTTCCACCGAAACGCGGATGGGTTCCTGTTGCGCGCCGGTGGGCAGGGCAGAAATCCCAAGTGGAAGCAGGGTTAAAGAGGCGACCAGGGTGACGATTAGCAATATTTGAAAGGCTGGGGGTGGTTTTTTCATCTAAGAGTTGGATTCACCAGAGCGCAAAAAGGTTTTCGCGGGCATCCCCTCACCATCCGCCCATACGGCGCCATCACTGAAATGTTCCTGCTTCCAGATGGGCACGGTGCACTTAAAAGTGTCGATAGCGAACCGGCAGGCGTTGAACGCCGCGGCGCGATGCGCGGAGCTCACCGCAATCAGAATGCTGGTTTCCCCAATTTCAAGCCGCCCAAGGCGGTGAAGCATCAGGATGCGGTCCACCGACTGTAACCGGTGGATTTCTCCGCAAATCTCGCGCATTTTTGTCAGCGCCATTTGCTCGTAGGCTTCGTAAACGAGGAAAAGCGTCTTCTTGCCGCGCGAATTATTTCGGACGATTCCCTCAAAGACGACCACGGCGCCGTCGGCGGGAGCCTTTACCTGCTCGGCGATGCCGGCGGTGATGGGGGTGCGCACAATTTCGCAGACATCGCCCGGCGCCTTCACTTCATCGGCGGGTCCTCCCCCCCCACTTACCGGAGGCAAGAAAGCGACCTCATCACCGGAGGCGAGCGCCACGCCCCACTCGGTGTATTCCTGATTTACGGCGGCAGCCACTGACGGACGGAATCGCGCCAGCTCAGGAAACCTGCGGCCGTATCGGGCGAAAAGATCCTCCACGCGCGCGCCATCACCTAGTTCTGCGGTGTCTTCCGCCAAACCCACGATTTCTTTCAACCGGCCGAAGAAGAGAACGCGCACACGCATGGCGGCATTTTATCCTCGCGCGATGCGATTGGCCAGCGATGTGGAGGAATGAGGGATGCGCATCAATGGCTGAATGAGTATTTCTACTTTTTCTTTGATTTTGGCTTTTGAGAATCAGTGACGGGAAGCGGATGCGTTGGGCCACCGCGAGGACCATTCTCGAAAAGCGCCCCGCCGCCAAAAAGCAAGACGATGAGGGCCAGAACTATTAACCAATGAATGGGATGAATTCCCATGGTAGTTGATGGATTCTAACATTGAGCGTCAGGATTTGGCGATTCCATTGAGGGTGACGAAGGCTTACTCTGGCGGCCATTCCAATCATTTTGAAAAGGCTGACAACGCTGTCACAAATTGGCAACGCAAATGAATCGCAATCCGAGAAAGTCGCTGCAAACGCTTGACGCGCATTTGCGCCGGGCATAGCCTCAAATCAAGTGAAAATTCAGAGATCCACTTTTGGACCGGGAGACAAAGCTTCATGCGCGTCCTGATTTCTGGCTCCTCGGGATTGATCGGCACGGCAATTTCTGGATTGCTCGCTGAAAATGG
>DATNHU010000308.1:0-5243 GCA_035604795.1 Candidatus Limnocylindrales bacterium | reverse complement strand
AGTTGCCGCCAAACGTGGTTTTGCCATGGTAAGAGCGCGGGATGAAACCTGCGGAGGCATTGGCGCTTGCGCCCGAAGTGGCGGACCTGGAAAAACGTAAACCAATGCCATTAGCAAAAATGCGGACAGAACAGACTTGTCGGGATTTGTCGTCATGGTGGCTGGACACCTCAAATCGACTTTTTCCTTCGCGCAACTCAAAAATGCGCACGATCCCGTTTCGAACAAGTTCGTTAGGGGACACTAAGCCGGTCACGACGCGAGATCATACTACCTGGTGCCATAGCCTACATCGTAATGTCCCAGATTGGAACTAGAATATGTATAACTGGAGTTTGCCTGCGGAAGGCCAGAAATAGTGTCGAATTTTCGGAATTCTCAAGTGGTGTCCAACCTTCCCCAAGGGGAGAGTCTTATTTGGTGTCAATTAAGTTGCGGAGCTTGCGACCGGCGAGGGGTATTTCTTCTGCCGGAGTACTTCCGAAACCCAAGATAAATCCAGGGCGCGGCGCCTCGCCCAGGTAGAAGGGCGACAGAGGCCAGACCCAAAGGTCTTGGCGGGCCGCTCGTTCGGAAATATCTACATCGCGGCTTCCGGCCGGTAGTTTTACTGCCAAATGCATGCCGGCATCGCCGCCATGCACTTCGGCCATCGATCCGAGTTCCTTACTTATGGAATCTACAAACGCACTCCTCCGTTCGCGATAGAGAACCCGCATCCTGCGAATGTGACGCGCAAAATGCCCTTCGCCCATGAAGTCTGCCAGCACTTCTTGATGAAACGTCGGGGGACCCAGGTCCATGGCCAGGCGGATGCTTTGAAAATGGTCGACCATGCGTGGCGGTTTCAGTGCCACGACAGCTACTTCCCATGCATCGCCGTTCACCACTCCAACAACGATAAACCGGCCCTCGGGCCCCTTCAGAATCGTGTTCACCTGCGCCATTTCGTTCGGCAAGACTACGTATGAGGGGGCGATATTTTTCCGAAGGACTGCCAGCCTTAACCTATCGTCTTTGACAACCTCTAAGCGAATCGCCATTGTGGCGTCTGAGTAGGTCTACCGGCCACAACGACGACAAGCAACCCGAAAGAAAGCATAACTGCGGCAAGCCGGGTGGGCGTAGTTGTGAAGTTGTTTTCATGACGATGGACCACGGATGGAGTAGAGCATCCGGGGACTTATCCGCGGAGTACCTCGAGGTGTACCCGAAATCAAAATCAAATTCAGAACTGATACTGCGGCCACCCGTCGATCCACGATGCCAGTTCTGGGCCGATTTCTGCCGGAACGGCTTCATCGCGGGGCACCGGAGGAAGAAAAGACGCGTGGCAGGCGAGCATCCACGGCGGGTAGCGCGGGGAATGGCGCGTGAGGCTCAGTCTGATACCAGTACGCAACACTGTAGAAATTGTCGCCGCGATCGTTGGCGGAGCCGTGCTCAATGGTGGCGCGAAGGGATTTCGTGAAGGTAATCGGCGAATCGAGATGGAAACGATAAACGGACCAGCGCGAGCCTTCCCTTTCAGGCCCGACGACGGGAGCGCCGTAAAGCGGATAATTGAACTGCTTCCCGCCGAAATCCCAGGCGCCTAGAAAATAATCCTCGGTGCCGGTACCGTTGATGGATGGAAGGTGCTCGCCATCAACGAAAAACATGTCGTCGCCTTCTCCCCACCAACCATCGGCATTTTCGATCACCGACATCGTGACACCGGCAAAATGGCCGCGTCCGGAAGCTTCCATCCAGACGTAGTTATTGGCGCCATCGAGATTCGTCTTTGCGTTGGGAAATGCGTGATTTGGAGCGGCTTGGCGATATTGTGCGTGAAAATAAAGAATATCGTTGGGAAGAGGTTTGCTGTAGGCACGGTAATCAATGTTCCAGTAGATGGCGTCGGCTGCCTCGCGTCCCTGATTTTCAATGACGATGCGCGCGTGTCTGCGAAACGGCATCGGGAAAAAAGAATTCAAGGCTTTATCTCCGCCCACCTGAATGGGCTTCGATTGCCAGAGAAAATAATCGCCGAGTCCCAGGCCGAAGAAATCGCCGACGGGAGCTTCAACGCTGGGAGTTGCCTCCGCGTCCCAAAACATGCGCAACACAATTTTCTTCAAGTGGAAGCGCTCGCCGCTGGCGATGGTGATCCAGACATGAGTGATTTCGCCGGGACCGTCCACGTCGAGCAAAGTTAAGGTCTGCCCGGCAGGAAGGGCGCGGTAGTCTTCATTGCCGCCGGTGCGGTCGTAGCTCGAGGAGCGATTTTGCACGTAGTCCTGCGGCGAGGTGAGCGCCTGCAAATTGTCGCGCGAAGACTGAGCAAAAACTGCGGCGGAAACCGCAAGGAATGCCGCCGCGAAAATCGCGGCGCGGGCCATTCGAGGATTCATTTGCACCTCCCAATGTTCGGCTGGGATTGTACTCGTTTGGGGGAGGAGCGCCAGAAGAGGTTGCGGGGGCGGGTGGGCCGGCATTTCTTAGATTCTTGATGGTTGCCGAAGCGCACTTGCGGGTTATACCACTGGAGTAATTCACCTCAGAGTAATCTGGTCATAGGAGGGCCGCACGATTTTGCACGGCCAGGGGTACCCCGTTCCTTCCGGTGGAAATGGCGGGGACTTTGATTTTGCATGCCGAAGAATCTGGATCGTTCTAACGGCGATGGGGGGGTTGGTGATTTCTCCTTGCGCTGGGCTTTTTGTAGCGGATATGCTGTGACCCGCAATGCCATCAGGATATTTGGTCTTCAGGTAAGCGCTTACAAAAGGCCCCCATGGACGATTTGACGTTTCTTCCAGCTTCAGAAATGGCCGCCAGGATCCGCCGCAAGGAAATATCGGTTGTTGAATTGGCTGAAGCACACTTGTCCAGGATCGATCGGGTAAATCCGCGAATCAACGCCATCGTTTCTCTGGATCCGGAACGCATCCGCCGGGAGGCGCGGGCGGCGGAAACGGCCGTTCTGCGCGGGCAACCGTTGGGGCCGCTTCACGGCGTTCCCATCACCATTAAGAGCTCTATAGACGTGCGCGGTTTTCCTTGCGAGGCCGGGACTAAGCTGCGCTCCGGAAACACCCCAGAAGCCGACGCGCCGCTCGTAAGACGGCTCAAGGCGGCAGGTGCCATCGTCTTGGGAAACACGAATGTGCCCGAGCTCCTGATGGCCTATGAGACCGACAATTTGCTCTACGGAAGGAGCAACAATCCGTGGGATTTGGAGCGCACCCCCGGGGGATCAAGTGGTGGAGAGGCTGCGGCAATCGCAGCCGGTTGCTCGGCGGGGGGCGTGGGAAGCGATGGAGGGGGTTCGATCCGCGTGCCCGCGCACTTCTCCGGCATCTGCGGGCTGAAGCCTACTCCCGGGCGGATTCCCGCTACAGGTCATTTTCCAGGCTCCTTGGGGCCCTTTACGCAACTCGGGGTGGTTGGCCCCATGGCTCGCACCGTGGGCGACCTTGAATTATTGTTCGAAGCGATGGCAGGCCCCGACGACGGCGATGTCCGATCCGCGCCTGTACCAGTGCGGCGCCTAGATGCGAAGGCGCTGCCGCGCGATCTACGGATTGGCTATTTTGAGGATGACGGCATTGCTCCTGTCACGCTGGAAACGCGTCAAGCGGTTCGCAAGGCGGCGAAATCACTCCAAGATCAGGGATTCACTGTTGAGCCGTTTCGGCCCGAAGGCTTGGAGCGCATTCGCGAATTGTGGTGGTTTTTCTTTGGGTTGGTCGGTGGCCAGGTTTTGGGGCCGCTGATTGACGGCCATGAAGCAGAGTTGAGTCCTATATTGTTGGAGTTCATTGGATTCGTCCATGCCTCCCCCCCACTAACCTTGAGCCAACTCCTGGACGCTTGGATGGAACGGGATCAATGCAAGATTCGATTTCTCGAACAGATGCGCCAGTACCCCGTACTGCTCTCTCCAGTCTGTTCCGTGCCGGCTTTTCGTCATGGAGAAAGGAAATGGGAGATTGACGGCAAGGAAGTTGGGTATTTGGACTCGATGCGTTACACGCAATGGTTCAACCTGTTGGGAAATCCCGCGGTAGTAGTCCCCGTCGGCAAGTCAACGGAGGGCTTACCCATAGGAGTACAATTGGTCGGCAGGCACTACGAAGAAGAAATCATTCTTGCGGTTGCTAAGTGTGTTGAACGGGGCTGCGACGGGTGCGAACACCCACCGTGCTAAGCGGGGATCCTCCTCCGATGAAAAATCTCATTCGCGGTGTGGGTGTTTTGGCATTATCGGGCGCATATTTGTATGCGCTTCCATCCCCAACCATCATCTACTACGCGATTGTGTTTTTGCACGCCCTGATCGGGGTCGCGGTTTCCATCGCGTTGTTGTTGCGTTTGTGGCGTCACTTGCAGCGGATGAATTGGACTGCGCGTTTTGGGTGGTTGCTTTTGGCGGGCGGAGCGAGCTGCGGTGTCGCACTGATTTTCACAGGCGCGCTTCGAGCGCTTAACCCGGTCTTCTACCTTCACATTGGGTTGAGCTTTGGTGGCGTAATCTTATTGATCGCGAATTGGCTGCGAACCAAAGCGTGGGTTCCTTCGCGCCCAATTACTCGAGTCATTGCCTACACTTCTTTAGGTTTAGTTGTTGCTGCATTCGCGGGGTCGGCGTGGTGGGCCCGCAATGTGGTTTGGGATAGAGCTTATGTAATCAGAAACCCGAGCGAGCCGCCGGTCACAATGAATGGCGAAGGTGACGGCCCCCAGGGCCCCTTTTTCCCCAGTTCGGCTCAGACCCTGCATGGCGGGTACATACCCTCCAAGTTTTTTATGCAATCGGATGCGTGTAAGCGCTGTCATGAAGACATCTACAACCAATGGACCAGCTCCGCGCACCATTTCTCTTCCTTTAACAACCAGTGGTACCGCAAGAGCATTGAGTACATGCAGGATGTCGCCGGCGTCCAGCCGTCGAAGTGGTGCGCGGGCTGCCATGATCCCGCGCTTCTATTCAGCGGGAAGTTCGATATTCCCATTAAAGGGCAGGTGGATACGGCCGAGGCGCAGGCGGGAATGGGTTGCATGATGTGCCACTCCATCGTCCAGGTGAAAAGCACCATGGGCCAGGGCGACTTTGTTTTGGAATATCCGAAAATGCATGAGTTGGCATCCAGTGAAAACCCGTTGGTCCGCGGCCTGCATGATTTTCTGATCAAGTTGAATCCCGAACCACATAGCCGGGCATTTTTGAAGCCGTTTATGAGGACACAGACAGCCGATTT